>JAGQIY010000655.1 GCA_020430865.1 Myxococcales bacterium | reverse complement strand
AGCCCTCACGGCTTGCCTGGGTTCACCACCTTGGGCCTCTTCTGCGCGCCGCTGGTTGGAGGATTCGCACTCGGCGCCGCGCCGCTGCTCGGTGCAGCGCTGCCAGCTGAAGCCGCACCGCCGCTAGCGCCAGGCGGCGCCGCAGGACGCGAGGACGCCCAGGTGACACGACCGAAGCGCGCTGCCTTGTGGAAATTGCCCTGACCGAGGATCGGGCTCCAGGCGACGCCGCCGTTGTTCTCCATGGCGTAGAAGTTCATGCGCCAGGTGTCGCCTGGCTTGGGGGGCGCTTGCTTGGCCTTGCTGAACGACTTCCAGGGGATCGCGACCTCGACCACGTAGCCTTGATCCTCGTCATCGTCGTCGTCCAGGGTGCCGTTGATGGTCACGGCGCTCTTCAGCTTGGCCGACCAATCCTGGTGTCCGAAGGGACCGTCGGGCTCGACCTTGGGCTTGTTGTAGTCGTCGAACTGGGAGTCGAAGACCAGGTTCTGCGGGTTGATCTGGATCTCGTAGTAGTCCTTGTTGTCCCCATCACCATCCGGATCCGTCATGATCTCGACGGTGTCCTTCGTCCAGAGGTGAGGATCCGTTTGCTTCGCGTCGAAGCCGCCGGTGACCTTCTTGTCCTTGATCTCGAAGCCCAGATACAGGTGCTCTTGATCCCACAAGAGCTTCACGCTTCCGTTCACCGGGAAGCGTGCGTTGGGCTTCCCGCTGCGAACGTCGATGAAAGGCCCGGTGCTCGCCGCGCCCTTCCAAGCCGCTTCGTCCAGCTTGCCGTCGATCTGGATGGTCTGCCCCTCCAGCAGGTCCGTCACGCGTAGGCTGGGCAAGCCCGAGCGAGGCACTGCGCCCGGCGTGACGCCAGTGTTGAGCGTCGCGACGATGGCGCGGTTGTGGGCGTCCTTGGGGCCGCTCTTGATCGGTATCCGCGAGGTATCCTTCCAGATCCCCGTGGTGATCTGCAGCTTGGTCGTCTTGATGCTGGCGGGTACGGTGAACTCTTGCTCGTCCACGTATACCTTTCCGGCCTCCCAGGCGCTCGGCCACATCGCCTGATGGTTGCCCTCGAGCTGGCGCAGCGGACCGACGTTGTCGATGTTGAGGATGCGCTCCCCCGAGCCATCGAGGACGTGAGTGAACAGGTTCCAGCCCTCCTCTCCGAGGGGCTGCTTGACCTGCCAGTACATCGTGACCTTCAGCTTCGAGCCGGGGCGCACGACGCCCTTGGGCTCGACCCTGGCACCCAGCAGCGTGATCTTGCCGTCGAAGTCAGCGTTCAGCTTGGTGCCGACGTCCGCCGGTGGGCTGGCGAGCACGAACTTCGCCAGCGCGGCCTTGTCCACCTTCTTTCCGCCGGAATCATCGACGCACGCCGTGCAGAGACCACACAGCGCAGCGAGCAGCAGCGGGCGAGCGCTGCTTCGAATACATGCCCAGCTCGAACCCTTCATCACCCCTCGCGCTCGATCACTGATTGACTGGTAGGAGCACCACCAGCGCTCGATTCTTGTCGTCGGTTACGCCGCCGATCACGTCCAGGCGCACCACTCCGGTCCAGACCCCGACGGCGAGGGTGATGAACGGCGTGTTCAAGTCCTTCGGCAGCTCGATGTCTTGCTCGTCGACGTAGAGCTTGCCTGGTTGCCAGGAGGAAATGCTCCCGGCGCTCCGCAGCGGACCCACCGTGTCGAAGTTCGCCAGCTGACGACCGCTCGAGTCGAGCAGGTGCGTGAACAGGCGCCAGTCACCCTTCGGCGGCTTGGAGCCGCGCCAGTAGAAGGTGATCTTGACGTGGCCGCCAGGCTGCACGCTGGTCTGCTCGACCTTGTAGCCCTCCAGAGAGACGCGGCTTCCGAAGTCGAAGTGGCGCCTGACAGCGCCCTCCGGGAGCTCGGAGACGGCGAGCGCCTCCATCTGCTCGTTGGGGCCGGCCGTGGCTTCGCCCGCGTCGCCTTGAGGTTCGACGCAGGCGCCGAGCCAGAGCAAACTCACCCCCAAGAACAGACTGGGAAGGAACCTTGTAGCGAATCCTCGCGGATTCAAGCGATCAGTCAAAGAATAAATGCGATCCATCGCCTCTCCTCGCATCGACTACTTGCGACCCTTCTTGCGGGCCGAGCGCTGCGCTTTGCGTGCGTTCTTCCGCTGGTTCTTCTCGCTCTTGGAGAGCTTGCGCATCTGTGGGGTCTCTTGACCCGCTCCAGGCATTCCCATTCCAGGCATCCCCGGCATTCCAGGCATTCCGGGGAAGCCCATGCCCGGCATCCCTGGGAAGCCGCCCATGCCTGGCATGCCCGGCATTCCGCCGCCCTGCTTCATGGCCTTGCGCATGTTGCGCGCCATGTTGAGGTTCTTCATTCCGGGGATCTTGCCGAGCAGGCCATCGCCCATCCCGCCCATGCCGCCCATCATCTGCTTCATGAACAGGAACTTCTGTACCAGCTCGCTCACGCCCTGCTCGGGCTGACCGGATCCGCGGGAGATGCGGGACACGCGGGTGGGTTCCCGGATCAGCATGTTGGGGTCCCGCTTCTCCCCGGGCGTCATCGACTGGATCATGGCCTCGATGCGCGTGAGCTCGTTGTCGTCGAGGTTGACTCCGGGCGGAACCATACCACCGAGGCCTGGCATCTTCTCCACCAGGTCTTTCAGTGAGCCCATCTGGCGGATCATGCGCACCTGATTGAGGAAGTCCTCGAGGGTGAACTCGCCGCTCATCATGCGGGCGGCGTCCTCTTCGGCCTTCTTCTGGTCGATGACGTCCTCGAAGTCCTTCATCAGGCCAACGACGTCACCCATGCCGAGGATACGTCCCGCCATGCCTTCCGGGCGGAACTCCTCGAGCTTGTCCGACGTCTCGCCCATGCCTGCATAGAGGATGGGCGCGCCGGTGACCTCCTTGACCGAGATCGCCGCGCCGCCGCGGGCGTCGCCGTCGAGCTTCGTCAGGATCACGCCGCTGATGCCCAGGCGTTCGTTGAAGGCCGCCGCGGTCTTCACGGAGTCCTGGCCGATCATCGCGTCGATGACCAGGAAGATGTTCTCGGGGCTGACGCCGCCCTTGATGTCACCGAGCTCCTGCATCAGGGCCTCGTCGATCGCGAGGCGGCCAGCGGTGTCGTAGATGATGACGTCGCGTCCGAGCTTCTTGGCTTCGGCCGGCGCTGCCTTGCAGATGTCCACGGGGCTGGCGTCCGGGATGTTGAACACGGGGACATCGATCTGCTCGCCCAAGACCTTGAGCTGCTCTACGGCGGCCGGACGCTGCATGTCTGCGGCGACGAGCAACGGCTTCTTGCCCTCGCCCTTGAGCATGCGTGCGAGCTTGGCGGAGCTGGTCGTCTTGCCCGAGCCCTGCAGACCGACCATCATGATGCCGGTCTTGCCGCTGGGGGCGAACTGGATGCGGTCGCCTTCGTAGTCCATCATCGCCACCAGCTCGTCGTGGCAGATCTTGATGAACTGGTCCCCCGCGGAAACGGTCTGGGCAGCACCCTTGTGCTTGACCTTGACCTGCACCGTGGCGCCGAGGGCCTTCTCCTCGACTCGCGCCAGGAAGCGCTTGACCACTCCCAGCTCGACGTCTGCTTCGAGCAGGGACAGGCGCACCTCTCGCAAGGCGGCCTGGATGTTCTTTTCGTTCAGCTCCGTCAGCCCCGCGAGGCGGTTCTGGGCTTCCTTGAATCCTCTTTTGAGCGCGTCAAACACGGCGCCCCGGTCTTAGTGTGGAGTGCGTCCCTTCGCAATCGCAGACCCGATTCGCCACGCTCGAAGCCGCATGTTTCTGATGGTTCCCCGGGTTTTCTGGCTGATCGAGGCACGAAGGAAGGGGGTTCGGGGGTGAGGCGCCCCACTCAGCGCTGCGCGAGCTGGAGGATGCGCTGGTAGATTTCCCGCCGCGGACGCCCGGTGTGCTCCGCGAGCTCCTGAGCCAGATCCCTGGCCGAGCGGCCCTCGGCGAGGCCGCGCCGGATGGCGGCGTCCAGGTCGTCCGTGCTCACCTCGACCTTGGTGGGGCTGTGAGGTCCGAGCACCAGGGTCAGCTCGCCTCGCCATTCTGCGCGTTCGGCCAGCTCCTGCACGCTGCCCCACACGAACTCTTCGTGGAGCTTGGTGAGCTCGCGCCCGACGCACACCTCGCGCGCGGGCGTCAGCGCCGCGAGATCCTCGAGCGTCTGCTGGGCGCGGTTCGGCGACTCGAAGAGCACCACTGCCTCCGGCGTCGCCTGGATGCGCTCGAGGGCCTCGCGCCGCGCGCTGCCCTTGCGTGGCAGGAACCCCACGAAGCGAAACCCACCGTCGACGAGGCCGGAGGTGGCGACGGCGGTGGTCACCGCGCTGGGCCCTGGCACGCTCTCGATCTTGATGCTGCGCTCACGCGCCGCACGCACCAGCTGGCTCCCAGGGTCGCTGACACCAGGCATGCCCGCATCGGTGACCAGCGCGATGGACTCTCCCGCTTCGAGCCGCTGCACCAAGCCAGCGACTCGCGAGGCGATCTGGTGGCTCTCGATGCTCTCCAGCGGCTTCTTGCTGATGCCCAGATGACTGAGCAGCTTCTTCGTGTGTCGTGTGTCCTCTGCGGCGACGCGATCGACCTGCTTGAGCACGCGGATCGCGCGCTGGCTGAGATCCTCCAGGTTGCCGATCGGAGTCCCGACCACGAACAGAGTGCTCACATCAGGCGCCGATCTCGACGGCGTCTCCGAGCCTTTCCCTGAGGAACTCCCGAAGGCGCCCGATCATGCGCGCCTCGAGCTGACGGACGCGCTCTCGAGAGACCCCGAACTCGTTGCCCAGCTCCTGGAGCGTCAGCGGATCCTCGGCGACGGTGCGCTTGTCGAAGATCGTCGCTTCCTTGCCTTTCAGCGTCTCCCGGAACTCCTCCAGGTGCTGGCGCACCAGATCCGAGAGCTCGGCGCTCTCGGTCATCAGATCGGGGCCCTGGTCGGACGTGGGCATCAGATCCAAGCGGCTCGTCTGGCGCCCATCGGCGTCACCGACGGGCGCGTCCAGGGACGCGTCGCCGCGAGCCAAGCGCTTCTCCATCATGACGACGTCCTTCTTGTCGACGTCGAGGCGCTTGGCGATCTCCTCGTGGGTCGGCTCGATGCCCATCTGCGCGAGGCGCTGCTTCTCCTTGTTCAGGTTGAAGAACAGCTTGCGCTGGGCCTGGGTGGTGCCGATCTTCACCAGGCGCCAGTTGTTGAGGATGAAGCGCAGCATGTAGGCGCGGATCCACCACGCCGCGTAGGATGAGAGCTTCACGCCTCGATAGGGGTCGTAGCGCTTCACCGCCTGCATCAAGCCGATGTTCCCCTCCTGGATGAGGTCCATCATGTTGCGGTAGGCGCGGCGGTACTCGTAGGCGAGCTTCACGACCAGCCGCAGGTTGGTGGTCACGAGCTTGGCGGCGGCGTCCACGTCGCCACCCTCGGTGTATTTGATCGCCAGCTGGCGCTGATCTTCCGCGCTCAGCACGGGATGGCGCTGCACCTCGCGCATGTACATCGCCAGCGGGTCGATGGTGCTGAGCGCGGTCTCCTTGGACTTCGGGGCTGGGACCTTCTCGAGCTCGCGTTCGTCGATGACCTCGGCTTCGGCCTCGACGACATCCTCGTCTTCGAGATCGTCGTCGGATTCGTCCGTATCGTCGTCGCTCTCCTCGCCATCGACTTCTTCGGCGGTCGTTTCGACTTCGAGCACCGGCTCGCTGCGACGCTTGCCAGCGCGCTGCTTCTTGGTGCTCTTCTTCGTGGTCTTCTTGGCTGCCAACGTAAGCGCGTCCTTGATCGGGTTCCCTGAGTGGGCGGGTCCCGAGGTTGTGACGCGACGCGAGGTGGGTCAAGCGGAGGTAGTCAGCGGATGTCGATTCACGGCAGAGTGCGTGCGTTTGTCTGATTTCATCCACCCGCCTTGCTGCAGCTGACCACTTGAAGGTCGACGGAGCGTTCGGTGCCGCCACTGCCATCGTCTTGCTCGGCCACCCAAGCCACTGCGCTGCTGAGCGCTCCCATTTCTCCAGCGTCGACCTCGACGGCGATCCCGGTGGCCAGCTGGATGACTTCGTGATTCCAGACTCTGACGCTGCCGTCGAGCCCGAGCTGTGAGATGTGGACGCCCCGCTTGTCCTGGGTGTTCGAGCCCATCGTGAGGCGACCGAACTCCGATCCGCCGTGACCTGGCTCGAAGTAGCCGTTGGCTATGGTCGCGATAACGGGCAGGTTGGGTGGCGATGCGGTCGTGGGGGGACTGGCGGGATCGAAAGTGCCCCAGCGGAAGCGGCCATCCGTGAAGCTCGCGTCCATATCCAGACTCATCATGGCTATCTGCCCAGTCGTAGTCGATGGATAGAGGAAGTTGAGCGAGGGGCCCTGCACTCCGTAGTCGATTTGTTGGGAGTCGAAGCTGGGGGAGTAGCGCAGCTCGCCGACCAGGGTGGTCTCGTCGGACAACGAGTAGAACTGGCTCGCTCCGATGGTCACCATACTCCTGAGGTCGTAGCTCGAAGTGAAGAGGGCTGTCGACGCGCCGTCGACGAATACCTCGCCTGTGCGGCACTGGCCGGCGAAGTGCTGGTTCGTCTTGTCGAAGTAGAATGCGCTCTCGTGGATGTTTCCGGGGCAGGGGTCGTCGAGGACGGTGCGCACCAGGCTCGTGTCCGACTTGTCCGCGTCCAAAGACACGAGGGAGCCATCGTGACCCTGGAAGTGGATCGTATCGCCGGTCACAACTGCTTCCTCAGGGAAAAATGCCTCGGTCAGATCGAGGGATCTAGAGTCGATCACTTGCCCGGTTTCCGTGAACGTCTTGACCAGCACCTTTCGTGTGGCGGTGCTGTTGCTCAGGGCTGCCAACACGTGGATCTGGTCAGAGCCCTGATCCGTCGCGAGCTTGAGCAGCACATGGTCGAAGCCGGTCAACTCCGCGGGAGAGAAGATGCGCTTCGGCGTGCCTTGATTGACGCAGTTGAACGTCGTGGGGCTACCGCCCGTCCCGGCCGTGCCCCCCGTCCCGGCCATGCCGCTGCTACCTCCCACACCACCGGTCCCCGCGTCTCCGCCGGTGCCAGCGCCGCCCGCTGAACCGCCCGATCCTGCTACCCCTCCCGCCGCGCCGGTGCCGCCTGCTCCGCCCTGACCGCCGGTGGCACCGCTGCCCCCCGCGCCGCCGCTCTCGGCTTCGTGGAAGTCGCCCAGCCCAATCAGCTGGCCACAGCCCGGGATACCGATCAGCGCCAGAGTGATGAGGCCAGCTCGACCTGAAAAAGACATGCTGGACTTGAGGGGGGTCATGCTTCTCTCAGAAGTTGCCGGTGACGAACAGCCCGTTCGTCCTCGGGCCGAAGACCGGCGTCACGTTGGCGAAGCGACTGCTCTTCTGCTTGGCCTTGGCGCTGGAACTGCTTCCCTGGGTCAGGAGCAGCACGACGCCCGTGATCGCTGCGGCAGCGCCCACACCCACGCCGATGGTGGAGATCAGCGCCTTCCCCTCCGCGCTGTCGATCTCGTCCTGCCCTGCGGGAGTGCACTCCTTGTTGGGGCACAGCGTCGGGTCGTTCTCCGCGTCGCTCGCCTGGTTGCTCGCTAGCATCCCGAACACCAGACCCGCGCCGATGAACACGCCGCCACCGCCGATCAGGACCCACGGCAGCACGCCCGAACCGCCAGCGCCGTCCGGTGTCGAGAGATCGCCGCTGACCGGGCCATCGGCGCCTTCCCCGGCGTCGGGGTCCACCGAGAGCGGGGGAATGCGCACGATCTGGGCGTCCCCGTTGGGGCCGACCTCGACCGTCGTGGTCCAGGGCCGGTAGCCAGGCGCGGTGACCTTGATCTCGTGCTTGCCTGGATCCACCGCTACCGGAGTGCCCAGGCTACCAACCGCAATCAACTCTCCGTCGCGTGTCACCTGGAGACCATCGACCTTGCTCTTCGGCGGTACGAGCTCGAGCTTCGAGAGATTCGGCTCCAGCTCCGCCGCGGCGTCGTGCGCGAACTTCATCTGCTCGTCGCGATTGAGGTTCCGCGCTAGCGTTTCCGCCGACTTGTACTCCGCCCAGGCGGAGGCGGTGCGCCCCAGCGCCTTGTAACAGCCGGCGAGGTTGATCAGCGTGCCCGGGGACGGATCGGCCTTCTGGCTAGCCTCGAACTTGGGGCAGGCGTCGGCGGGGTTGCCGGCGTCCATCAGCCGCCGTCCTTCCTGGAACAGCGACTCGGCCAGCGCCTTGTCCTCGGCGTGGGCGCTCGAGGCGAAGCCAAGGCAAAGCGAGAGGCCTAGTGCAGCTAAGATAGTGCGGTGCTTGATCATGGTGACGCTCTTGAGAGGACCGCATCATGACCCGCGGGCCGCCGAATGCCAACGCCTTCGGCGGCGTTTTGGGCTGCCTTGCGGATCTCTCTCGACCGCGAGGTCGGGGGCGGGGGACGGAGCTGGCAGGTAGGTTCGGGACGTTTCCGCGCGGTCTGGAGCCGTGGAGGCGGGATTGGGGGGGTGAGGAGCAACAGCTCGAGGCGGTGCGGACCGTCTCCCGCGTTGCTCTTAACCCCCTGAAATTCATGACTTAAGGCAGCTGGAGCTGGCTCTGGGGAGCTCCGTAGTACCTCACTCCTGGAGCATCGCAAGTCCGGTCGTGCGGCCGGTTCGCCAGGAACCGACCTCAGGCGTCAGACCGCGTGCTCTCCAGCCAGGGTCGTAGAGGTTCAATTCTCAGGTCCTCCCCACACCCTCTCAGCTGTTCAGCGACACTGGCCCAACGCCCTCTGGGGGCCAGTCGAATCACGGACATCGCTCCGTCCTCTCCAAAAAACGTGAAGAGGCTCGATGAGCGATTGCCTCTCAAGCTCTCAAGGCTTCGCTTGGCGAGGCGCCGTACGTCCGAGTCGGCGGTGGGCGGCGTTGGCATCTGCAGGTAGCGCATCGAGCTCACAATCAGAGCCGGAGCAAGCTGCGTCGCAGCGTCGAGGGCTTGACGCGAGCGCACAAGATTGCCTGCGTCGTGCTCGACTACGGCCAGTGCGAGGTGAGCTCCGAGTCGCGTTGGCGTGGCGTGAGTTGCGTGACGAAGGCACTCCAACGCGGCTTCGAGTCGACCTAGGGCGAACATCACTTCCCCTTGGTACGCATGGGTCGCCTCTTGGGGCAGTCGGCCGAAGTATTGCCCCCCCTCGTCCCACGCCGCCAGCGCCTCTTGGTGGCGGCCGAGGCGCGCGAGCGCCGCACCGCGACCGACGTATCCCCAGCGGGTTCGCGAGGCGTGCCAGACTTGGCAGAACTCCTCCAGGGCTTCCTCGTAACGCCCGACCCAGAGTAACATTTCCGCGCGATAAGTCCTCAGGAACGGGATGCAATCGCCGAACGTGTCGGGCGGCGTAAACTGTGAGAGTACCTCGTCCAGCGGGGTCGTCATCAGGTTGCGCTGCAGGCGTTCAGCTCGAGTGCGAGCCGTCTCCACGCGCAATCGCTCCAGCGTACCGGCCCGCACCCGAGTTGGCGTCGCGGAGTAGTTCCCACCGAGCTGGGCCACCACCCGCTCGAGCAACTCGAAGACGGGGTTGTGTCCCCGCGCGTACGCGTTTGCTACCGCTTCACACCCGGCGACCTGGCTGAGGATTTCACGGGCTTGAAAGTCGTTTGCGCCATGCAAGATGTGTCCGGCGCGGGCACTTCGGGAGCCGTGCTTCATGATGAAGGGTACTAAGCTCTTGAATCCGCCCGGAAGCATGCGTCGGACGCGGCCCGTCTGAACCAGAGCGTTCCAGAGATAGGACGCCGGGTGCGTCCCGGTCAGCTCGCCCTTTTGTGCTAGCAAGTGGCTTGCGCGCGTGAGTTCCCCGCGCTCCACTAGTGCCCGAACCCGCCACAACCTGGCTTCAGTGCTTTCCACGGAACGCAGCGTCCGTTCGGCGTCGTCGTAGCGCTTTTCCAGCACTTGGCACGCCCCAACCACGAGGCGCGCGGTGTCGCTAGAGCCTATCGCGAGGGCCTCTCTGGCGAGGGTTTTAGCTTCTGGGATCCGAAGTTGAAACAGCTGCAGCTGCGCTAGTCGCGCGATCCTCTCCGCGCTCGCGTTCCGTTCGACGGCGCGTCGTAGCAGCGCGCCATATTCTTCGAACGCTCCTACTTCGAGGAGCGCATCGGCGGCCCAGTCGATTTCGAGTTCGGATGGCTCCAATGGCCACAGCCGCTCGCTGGTCTTCCGGGCGAGATCGAGCTCTGCGAGGTCGGCGTAACACATGAGCTCGCGAGCAATCAACGTGGCGCTGGGGGCAATCTGACTTGCCATGCGGAAACAATAGGCTGCCGCTCCCGGGCGCTCGAAGCTCTGCAACAGGCGGCCTAGTTCCTCGAACTCATCTGCGTCGCGGGCCAGTTCCACCGCGCCTTCCGCGAGCTCGATAGCCTCGAGAGGTCTTCCCGCGAGTCGCAATAGAAGCCCTACGGCCAACTTGGACGCGAAGGT
>JAGQIY010000654.1 GCA_020430865.1 Myxococcales bacterium | reverse complement strand
GGCTCTTGGTCGTGAGTCGGTCCATACGCATGCTGTCACCCCTATCCGCGTGGTTCCGCGGGGCTCCAGCAAGTTAAGTCGAACCTGGGTCACGGCAACCCCACCCAAAAGCAGACCGCCAATGGCCGTCACCCCCCGTACTGTTCATTTTGCCGGTCCGCCGCGGAACCTCACGTTCCGGCCCACCTCGGCGTCACGGGCAGAAGTCGGGCTCGCTCGCCGGGTAGTAGCAGAGGTCTTTGGAAGTGCAGCATTCCTCTCCAGGGTGCGTGCAGCGGTACTTGCCGTCTGCGTTGCACGCGAACTTCCCCGGAGGCAGTCCGACTTGTCCGGAGTCCTCACCCCCATCCAATTGACCGAAATTGCCACCGCTTCCGGTCGCGTCTGCGGCGCTTCCGTCCGAAGTGCTTCCCCCGGTGCCAGCATCTGCCGCCCCCGGTTTCGTATCATCGCTAGACGAGCATCCAACGGCCGTAACCGCGATGCAGGCGGTAAACCACCACCACTTACTCATCGACACACACTCCCTGTCCGCTTTGGCCAGCAAAATCGATCTGCTTGCTACAGAGTAAGTCACTCGTCAGCCAGACCGACACGCACCTGCCCACGTGGCACTTCAGTGAAGCGGGCGCAGGGCCTGATGCGCAATTCCATGAAGAGTAGCAACCGTCCGCCACGCCGCGCTTCGCGTTGTTCTCGACCCAAAGGCAACCCGCGTCGCAGCAATCCGCGTGGGTGGTATGGCCATGGCACTCGCTGAGATCGACGATGGGGTCGTTGGAAACACGTCCACCACAGCCGCCAAACAGGGCGATTGCCACGACGGACAGCATTGTGCACGCGACTACTGCAGATGCACTTGAGCGTACCCGACGTCTGGCAGGGTCCCGCCGAAGCAGTCTGGAGCACCTTGCGGCCATGACACTATTACCTTGTAGTTTCCCGGGACAGTTACTTCGTACTCGAAGCCCTCGTTGGTATCTTGGACCGACTGAGAGTTTGCGACGTACGAGAAATGCCCATTCGCTTCTTCTCGCACCAAGTGCAGGTCGAAGTCCGCCGACACGGGACTCGGCACGGGACCAGAAGCTTCATCAGGGCACCCATCGAAGGAAATGGTAGCACGGATGCGACCGCTAGAAATGCCGTCCCATCCAGACCCGATCTCTCGCCATCGCCGCGTCGCATCGCCGGGTCCCGACTGATAGTCGGCTAGCGACGTCGCGACGTGAGTGCCCGGCACGGCCGAGTATGCCGAAGGGTAGAGCTCACCGTCGGGTAGGCCCAGTGTCCCATCGTTTTCCGTATCAATCGTCAACTCGCCAAATGAGCCGTCGAGCCCAGGTTCGCAGAACGCCACGAGGTTCCGCGCGTCGACAAAGCCCGCGCCATCCTGCGCGTCACTTGATGGGTCAGGCGTTGAATACGGATCGCCTTCGATGTTGATGAAAGCGGACGTTCTGAACAGCGCGCGCAGAGTCTTCTCTCCGGCATACCCCTGGTACTGAGGCTCGCACTGCTGCCGCCACAACAGTGCCATGGAAGTGATGGCGGGTGCCGCCACACTCGTGCCCGTCGCCCGCTTCCACGCCTCAGGTTGCGATTCGTCCGCAACACACACACCCTCTTGTGGAGCGCCAAGCAAATCGTATGCTCCGCCGAGAGCAACAACATCTGGCCTTTCACGGTCACTTGTGTAGTTGCTCGTGCTTTGGGGCTCCGTCATGTTCTTGGCGGAGTCCACAGCACCCACGCAAAGGCTATTTGCCGTCCACGGGCAACCAGCTGTTGTTTCCCGCGCTGTCCCACCGCTTGATTGTCGCGGAGAGCGCCCGCGGGCGACCGGTGGATTCCCGGATTGCGGGGCAGGGTTAGAGGCAAGGGAGCATGGTTTGAATGCAGGAAGCCCGG
>JAGQIY010000653.1 GCA_020430865.1 Myxococcales bacterium | reverse complement strand
GAGCCCCTTGAAGCCCCACGCGTCCCGTTCGTCTGCCGTCACGAACTGATAGCCCGCGATACCCAGGCCCTCTCCAGCGCCGATCACCATGCCGGCCGCGATCGTTGCCGGCATGCCCCGTGGCATCTCTGGATCGTCGAGGAAGTAGACACCCACCGGCGCCGCGACCCCGAGGATAGCGGGCGGGATCAGCGCGAGTCCGGGGTCGTCGATGCCCGTTTCCGCGTCGAACCACACGCCGAGGCCGACGCCATAGGCGATGGATGTCCCGTACAGCGTCCCGATCTCCAGGTCCGTCGAGCGAGCTTTTCCGCGCGGCATCGGCTGCTGGGGATAGTACCCGGGCTGACCGTACGGCGCTGGCTGACCGTATGGCGCTGGCTGACCAGGGTAGCCCTGAGGTGGCGGCGCTGGCTGACCAGGGTAGCCCTGAGGTGGCGGCGCTGGATACGGCTGCTGCTGGGGCGGCGGGTACTGCTGGGGTGGGTACTGAGCCAGTGCCTCGCCGCTGACCCCCAGGGCCGCCAGCAGGGCGAGACATCCGAAACCACGGGCGGCCAGTGCCTGCCCACCGACCCGCTTGTTGAACACTGCCGCTCTCATGCGCTTGGTTTGGACACGTACCGCGACCCCGCGATTCAATCCAGTTTTCGCGGCGCTCAGTCGAGCTCGCGCTTCAACGGCCGGGTGAGTACGTCCTCCACGGCCTGGTGGGGTGACTTGTCCTCGTAGAGCACCCGGTACACTTCGAAACAGATGGGCAGCTCGACCCCCAGCCGCTGGGCGAGGTCGTGGGTGCTCCTGGCGGTCTTCACGCCTTCCGCGACGTGACCCAGTCCGCTCAGCACGTCGGCGAGCTTGCGCCCGCGTCCGAGCTCGAAGCCGACGGTGCGGTTGCGGCTGAGCTCGCCGGTGCAGGTGAGCACCAGGTCGCCCATCCCGGCCAAGCCAGCCAGGGTCAGCGGGTTGGCCTGCTTGGCGACTGCCAGGCGACTCAGCTCCGCCAGGCCACGGGTGATCAAGGCGGCGCGGGTGTTGTTGCCAAAGCCCAGGCCGTCACAGGCCCCTGTGGCGATGGCGATCACGTTCTTCAACGCGCCTCCGACCTCGACCCCGACGGGGTCGTCGCTCGAATACACACGGAAACGCGCCGTGGCGAAATGCTGTTGCAGCAGCTCGGCGAGCGCGGGATCGTGCGCCGCGATCACGATGTTCGTGGGCACGCCCTGAGCGACCTCCTTGGCGAAGCTGGGTCCGCTCAGCACACCGACGCGCGCACCGGCCCCCGCCCCGAGCACGTCGACGATCACCTCGTTCATCAGCATCAGGCTGCCTTGCTCGATACCCTTGGTCGCCGTCACCAGACTGGCGCGCGCAGGGATCAGATCCCGCGCCTGCTCCAGCGTGCCTCGGAAGACGTCGGAGGGCACCACCAGCAGCACCACCTCGGCGTCCCGCAGAGCCTCCGCCAGATCGCTGGTGATCCGCATGCTCGGCGGCAGGGGGAAGCCCGGCAGGAACTCGGCGTTGACGCCTTCCACTCGCATGCGCTCCGCGTGAGCCTCCTGCCAGGTCCACAGCGCCACGGGCGCGCCCTTGCCCGCCAGCAGCAGGGCCAGCGCCGTTCCCCACGCACCGGCACCAATCACCGCGGTCTTGGCGCTCCCAGGCGCGAACTCGAGTGTCATCAGGCAGACTCTGAAACCAGCTCTCGAGGGGTGTCAACGGAAGGTCTGGACAGCGCTGGCGCTTTGCTATGCTGCGACGCGATGCGCCTGAAAGCTCTCTCTTGGTTGTGTGCGGCGAGCCTGCTGGCCCCCGCTCTGGTTGGCTGTCCGAACCAGGAGGCTCTGGGTTACGACGCGGTCACGGTACTCGGACCCGGGGTGATCAACGACCCCGAGAACCGTTCCTTGCGCTTCGATATCCTGAAGTTCGGCCTCGACCGCTTCTGCTTCGAGATGACCCGTCGCGGCGTCCCGCTGAAGCTGGCCGATGATCAGCCCGTCGCCGGGCGCTTCTTCGCCAGCAGCTGTCAGTCTCAGCTGATCGACGAGGAGAACCGCAAGAGCATCGTCGTGCAGTACTCGGGTCACGGCTACGGCTGGACGAGCCTGAGCCAGCGCATCGGGTTCACCAGCGCGGGGCTCATCGAGTACTCCCCGGACTTTCGCGTCAAGGACGACGCGATGTACATCTATTTCCGCCCCAGAAATGTGCAGGCGTCGAACTTTCAGGTGGGCCTGGTGGAGTCGAGCTT
>JAGQIY010000652.1 GCA_020430865.1 Myxococcales bacterium | reverse complement strand
CTCGTCCACATCCACGCGCGCAACCACCGATTGGATCACGCGAACGCGGTTCCGCGGGAGCAGGTTCCGCCACACCTGGTGAAAGCCGTGGAGCTGGTCCGCGATCCACGAAGCGTCCAGCGTGAGCGCCTCCAGCTTCCCAAGACGCGCTTGCACTTCGTCCAAGCGCTGTTTGACCTGGGTTCGTTGCTCCGCCTTCACATCACGGCGGCGCTGCAGGTGTGAGCGGTTCGCCCCGTCCGCTTCCGCGAGGTTATTGTCGAGCGCTCGTACATCTGCGCTGAGCTGGTTGAGCCGCTCCCGAAGCTTGCCGCGCTCGTTTCGCGCGATGTCGCGCTGCTGCCCCGTGCGTTCGTGAAGGCGCGCCTCGAGTCCTTGTGGTGTGCCGCGCGCTTTCTGCTCCAGGTCACGCGCGACCTCGGCGATGCGATTCAACACCAGCTCCTCGAGTTCGATCGCGTTGATCGGTCGGCTCTCGCAGGCCGCGTCCTTGTCACGTGAGATGCAGCGGTAGTAGCGGTAGCGCACGCGCCCCTTTCGGGTGGACGCTGGAGTCAGTGAATAACCGCACGGCTTTCCGTTTCGTTCGCAGGCGCAGAACAGCAGTCCTCGCAGCACGTACTCCGGGTTCCGCTGTCGTGCGGTTCGCTCGCGCGCGGCAGACGCTTCGACGTTGCCCGCGCGGAGCACTTGCGCTTGCTCGAACACCTCCGAGCCGATCAATGCCTCGTGCTCGCCCGGATAGAGCTCTTCCCCGAGCGTGATGAAGCCAGCGTAGACAGGATTCGTAAGGACTCGAGCGACAGCTTGCGGTGACCAGACACTGCCCTTTCGGCTGCGGTGGTTGTCCGCCGCTAGCATCCGCACGACCTCCGCGTCCGACCGCCGCTCGATGAACTCGGTGTACATCTTCCGCACGACGTCGGCTTCCTCAGGACGCACAAGCAGCTTTCGCGCTTCAGATCGGTAGCCAAACGGAACGTTGCCGCCTGTCCACATACCCTTGCGCCGCGCGGCTCCAACCTTGTCGCGTATCCGCTCGGCAATCATCTGGCGCTCGAACTGAGCGAACGCCATCAGGATGTTGAGGAGCAGCTGCGCCATCGCATCGGAGTCCGCCGACAGGAACGGCTGGGTCACCGACACGAAGTACGCGCCGCTCTTGCGGAAGCGCTCCATCAGGTTCGCGAAGTCGAGGAGCGACCGCGAGAGGCGGTCGATCTTGTAGACGACGATGACGTCCACCCGCCCTGCGTCAACATCCGCGAGCAGACGCTGGAACGCAGGGCGCTCCGTATTTGCGCCAGTGAACCCGCCGTCGTCGTAGCGAGTCTCAACCAGTTCCCACCCAAGCTGCGACTTCACGTACGCCGCGCACGCCTCCCATTGCGCGTCGAGCGACGAGAACTCTTGGCTCAGCCCGTGGGTCGTCGACTTGCGCGTGTAGATGGCGCAGCGCTTGGTCTCAACGACAGGTGTGGGGTCACGCCTCCGCACTGCTCGCCTCCCGCT
>JAGQIY010000651.1 GCA_020430865.1 Myxococcales bacterium | reverse complement strand
ATCTCGCTCGGCCAGCCGCCGTCCAACAACCGCTTGGAGCAGACAATCGCGCTCGGGCGGAGGCCTTCGGCCTCCTTCCTCACGCGCTTGCAGCTCAGGCGTTAGACGTTTTACCGACATAGACCTGTGCCCTTCTTGACGCCAGACTCGTTTCGTGGAGACGAGCTTCCCTATCGCGTGGAACCTAGAAAGCGCGGCGACATGCTCTACCAGCTCGCCGACGGCCGGTTCCAGCTCATCTCCGGCGGGTGCACCGCGGTACTCATGGCAGGCGTGGATTATGTTCTGGTGCGCCACGACTTGGCGGAGCACCTCGCGACGCTCGGCGTTCAGGGCTTTCAGCGCCATCCTGCGATCATCTATCGGCGCTCGGAGGATCTTGAGATCCTTACCCATGACTGTCTCATCGTCGAGGCGCACTACGACCTGAAGGACCTAGAGAATCCGCCTCTGGATGGGCTGCGGGTCTTCATGGTCAATGGCAGGATGCTCTTCGTCACACCCAAACTTCGCGAGCTGCTTCTCGATTCGCGGTTCCGCCACGAACTCTCGTTCGCCTACGGGCGATTCGGGATCGCGTGACGCGATGACGCGACGGCGGCACAACAACCGGTTGGAGCAGTCAATCGCGCTCGGGCGGAGGCCTTTGGCCTCCTTCCTCTCGCGCTTGCAGCTCAACCGTGAGACGTTACCCAGACCAAAGCCGCCGTGGCTGCTGCGCGGTCCGGAACAGCTTGACTGGGCTCGATGTCCTCGCAACTCTAAGACATGGTGGGTGGAATGGCGAAGCTGACCTTTCGGGGGCTTGCGATTCCGAGACCGCGCGTGTGCTGGTGGCTGCTCTTTGTCTCCTTCGCCATGGGGTGGCTGGTACTTCCCACACTCGCGTTCCTTGTCCAGGCTGAACTCCACCCCGACCAGTTGCTCGCTCCCAGCTTGCCCGAATGGGACGTCTACATCGGTCCCATTTTTGCCGCGGTAGTTCCGACGCTGTTCTGGAGGTACCGTTGGGGCAACTCGTCGGCATATCGCATCGTTAGGGATTCGGAGGCCGCACCGTCCTATCGGGCGACGCCGCGGCTTCACGTCGAACTCGACCAGGTCGCCCTGGAGCGACGCAGCAGCGCCTATCTCGGCCGACTCGGCCTCGCGGGTGGAACTGCGTTGCTTGCTCTCACGGGGCTCAAGGCGCTCGTCTTCTACAAGCCTCTCCTGCTCTGCGGGTGGGGCGCATCGAGACTCTGGTTGGTCAGCTTCACTGGCTTTCTGACCCTCTCCGTGTCCTGGCTTGCGGCGATTCTGTGGCATATCCCCCTCCGCGATCGAGTGGTCGGCCATAGGCCGCGACCTCGACAGCCATGATGGTGCAGCGTGAGGCTGGGTAACAACCGATTGCAGCAGACAGTCGCGACGGTCGGCGCTCCGCGCCTCCCTCTCGCGCCTGCAGCTGAATCGTGAGACGTTCGACAGACGTGGCCGTCCCCACCATGAAGTCGAAGCACCGCGTCGTCTTGAATCCCACCGGGATGCTCCGTGATGGATGGATGTTCGTTGTTGTCTTCGCGAGAACTGGCGTGGAGTATGACCAGCAGTGCGGCGGGGTAGCCTGCGACCACCGCTCAGTTGAAGGTTACCTGGTCCCCGTAGATGAGTTCTCGCTGTCACATGGCGGCTCGCGCATTGATGCCAGCGACTTCCGCAGCATCTTTCACCGCGGCGATTCTTGCATCTGGGGTCGCAGGGGTTCCTCGATTCCACGGGAGCGTCTGGAGAGGCTGACGGCGCTTGTCGAAGCGGTCCCCTTCTGGCGGTCATCCGAAGGGACGTTGGGCGAACGGGGTAGGCTCTTGCTGGACACCAACCGAATCGGCGAGGTTCTTGAGGGCTACGTGCCGGTTCTCACGCCGGATGGACGGGGTGTACTTCTCTGGGAGAACTGCGACTGAAGGCGCAGTCGAACAAACGGCTGCAGCAGACGGGGCTTCGCCCCGCAGCTGAGCCGTGAGACGTT
>JAGQIY010000650.1 GCA_020430865.1 Myxococcales bacterium | reverse complement strand
TCCTCGACGGCCTGCGGCTCAGGGAGCCGACCCTGTTCGAGGCGCCGTTGGTGCGACCGAACCTCCGGCTCGAGCTCCACAGCGCGAGCGCCAGCGAGCGCCAGCGCCTGCTGATCAGCGAGCTCTCGCGGCTCCCCCGCCCCGGCGTGGTGATCTGCCCTGGACCGCGCGAGGTCGAGGCGGTGCACCGTGCCCTCGGGGCGCTAGGCGTCGCGAGCTACCGCTACCACCGGGAGCTCAGCGCCGGCGCGCGCGCCGCCGAGCAGCTTCACTTCGCGACCACCAACAAGCCTTCGGTGCTGGTGGCGGAGAGCGCCTTCACCGGACTCGAGGCCTTCTCCGCAGAGACGGGCGAGATGCCCCGGGGATACGGCAAGGGGATGTGCCGCATGGACTTGCGCTACGTACTGCACTTCCACGCGCCGCACTCCCTGGAGCAGTACCTGCGCGATCTGGCGCTCGCCGGGCGCAACGGACAGCCCGCGCACGGTGTGCTCTTGTACAGTCCGGGCGATCTGCAGGGCGATCTGAAGGAGGTTCGCGTCGATCTGGAGGCCTTGAACGCGGCGATCGAGCTGCTCTCGGGGCAAGGAGACACGCCTCGCCCCCGCTCCGAACTCGAAGAGCTCGGGCAGATCGAGCCCAGGGCGCTGCGGCGGGCCTTGGACACGCTCGTCGACGCTGGTCTCGTGTTGCGCGCCAATGACTGGTACCGCGTCACGCTGGCGGCTGACGAGTTCAGCGCCCGCGCAGAGTTCTTGCTGGAGCAGCTGGAGGTGATTGGTGAGCACGACCAGCTGCGCCTCCAGCAGGTGCAACGCTTCGCCCAGGAAGCGGAGCCAGCCTGCCTGGTCGCTCGCTTGACGGGTCTGCTCGGTCTACCCGTTCCGGCGCCGTGTGGGAACTGCGCGGAGTGTGAGCGCTCGGGTGTGCAACAGCCCCGAGCCTCGGAGCAGCCACGCCGATCGGCGCCGCGACGCTTCAGCGTCGAGGTCGAGCATCAACGACGCACGGTGTCGACTCCGAGCAACCAGGAGCTCGACTTCGGACGCAGCTCCGCTTGAGTCGACTGCTGATCGCGAGCGGCGGGGCCTGGGCAGCACCTGCTAGGCACTGACGGTCCGGCGGGGGCGGCGCTTCGCAGGTGCTCGGCGGAGCGGCACCATCACCAGACGCTCTAGCAGCTGTCCCACACGGTCGGGTCCCTGCTTGCCTGCCAGGCGCCTGCGTGCGTCGACGTAGGCCGGAAGGTAGCGCAGACGGGCCGGCAGCCTCGGGTAGCTCAGCTTCAGTGCGGAGACCGATGCGCGGAACCAGCGCCGATCGGCTGGGGACCAGGGCAGCTGGTACTCGTCACGCAGACGCTCTGGCATCAAGCCGGCGGTCATCGTCTCGAGCCAGCGAAAGAGTGGAGCGTAGGCCGGCTTGGGCGGTGCGAACAAGAAGCGTCGGAGCTCCAGCGCCGGCCTGCCCACCTTCAGCGTATCGGAGTCCCACATGGCGCGGTTGTAGGCAGCGAAGGCTTCCCAGTCCCCGGGCATCACGCGGTCAGGGATGCCGAAGAGGTACGCGAACCGGCGCGTTTCCTGGTAGTAGCGGTCCTTCTCCTCGTAGGAAAGCGGTCGCAAGATCAGCTCGTAGACCTGCACCGCGGTCTCGATGAGCGTCGCGTGGACCCAGAACAGGGCGTCCTCGTCGTTCGCGAGGTAGCTGCTTCCCTCGGGAAACCGCCCCACCTGCTCGCGTATCATTCCGGTGATCTTGCTGTGGATGTTGTGCACTCGACGAGCAGACTTGATCGCGCTGTCCAGATCGCCGAACACCATCGCGAACACGTTGTCGAACGTGCGCTGAAAGCGCCCCAGCGGATCGGTGCGAGTCGCGGAGTGCTGATCCACGCCGTGCGCGACGTAAGGATGGGCCGTCTGCAGCAGCGCCGCCCGGCCTCCTCCGAGGAACAGGATCGCCTCCTTGCTGATCCGCCAGCTCTGACTTTGCGGCCCATAGATCCCGACGCGACGATCTTCGACCTCGGACTCCAGCCGAGAGATGGCGACTTCGAGATCCGAACGACTGACGACCATACTCATCTCCCCCTCGCGCGCGTCGCGCGCCTGGAGATCGTCCGCCGTCGTGGCATCCCACGCAAGCGGGGGCGGCGGAACTGCACCGAAACTCCACGCGCCGCCCGCGCCGCGCCTGCTCCCCGCTCAGCGTCCCGCGTGGAAAGGAGTTTGCCTCCTCCCCACGGTGGAGCCGTGTTCCAGGATCAGGGCGAGTTCAGCCGTTCATGCGCTCGATGATGGCTTGCACGAAACCTTCGGTATTCAGCTCTCCGCCGAGGTCCCGGGTCTTCTGTCCATCCTCCAGCGCTCGGTTGTAGCCGAGCTTGATCCGCTCCGCGGCCTTGGCGCAGTTCTCGTCACGGCGCGTATCCGCGAGGCGATTGAGCATCATCGTGCCACTCATGATCAGCGCCAGCGGATTGGCGACGCCCTTGCCCGCGATGTCCGGCGCAGAACCGTGGACCGCCTCGAAGACCGCATCGTCATCGCCGATGTTGGCGCCGGGGGTTACGCCGAGGCCGCCGACCATCCCCGCGCACAGATCGCTCACGATGTCGCCGTACAGGTTCTCGCACAGGATGATGTCGAACTGCGTGGGGTCCTGCACCAGCTTCATCTCGGCGGCGTCGATGATCACTTCCTCGTACTTGATGTTGGGGTAGTCCTCGTCGTGCACCTTGCGTGACTCCTCGATGAACATGCCATCGGAGAGCTTCATGATGTTCGCCTTGTGAAAGACGGAGATCTTCTTGCGCTGACGGTGTGTCGCGTACCTGAAGGTCCAGTGCGCGATGCGATGGCACGCGGTCCGCGTGGCCACCTTGAGCGACGCCACGACTCCCTCGGTGATCAGGTTCTCGATGCCCGAGTAGAGCCCCTCGGTGTTCTCCCGCACGATGATCAGGTCGACGTCCTCGAAGCGCGTCTTCACACCGGGCAGGCTGCGCACTGGACGCACCGCGGCGTAGAGGTTCAGCTTCTTCCGCAGGGCAACGTTTACCGAGCTGAAGCCCGAACCAATGGGCGTGGTGCAAGGCCCCTTCAGCGCGATGTGGTGCTCCTTGATCGAGTCCACCGTATCCGCCGGGAGGAGGTCTTCCTTGCCGCGCTCGAGCGCCGCAACACCCGCGTAGCGCGTGATGAACTTGACAGGCGCCTCGGCTGCTTCGAACACCTTCTTCACGGCGTCGCTGACTTCGGGGCCAATCCCGTCTCCGGGGATCAAAACTGCTGTGTGAGTCGTCATGGTTCTCCTGTGGCCAGCGCGCCCCACAACCTCCGGTGATGTAGGTGTGGACCGAGCGCGGCCGCGGCCGTTTCTAGAGAAGCGCGGCCTCGCGTTCAACCGTTCCAGGCCGCAGCAAAGGATCGAGCACGATTGGCCTCGACGTGACGCGGTGCATGCACCACGTTTCGCAGCGCTCTCTCCCCCGAAAGCTCCGTGACTCCTCCCAGCTCCAGCCCCATCGCCAGCGCGATGCCG
>JAGQIY010000649.1 GCA_020430865.1 Myxococcales bacterium | reverse complement strand
GTGGGCGTGTAGACGATGGGCATCAGCTCCTCGACGTGCTCACCCAGCACACGATAGAAGAGCGTCTCGTTTCGATCCTGGAGCGCGGCCATGCCGATGTAGAGCTCCAGGGGATCCGACTTGCGACAGATGTTGCCGTAGGCGCGGGCTGCCTGAACCTCCATCGGCGTCGGGTTCTGAGGCAGTAGCCCGCGCAAGCCAAGCGTGTCGCGCTCCGCGTCAGTGAACGCGGTGCCCTTGTTGAGCAGCGAGTTGCATAGCAACGCGCGACCGCGCTCGTGAACCTGGACCTGCAGTTTGCCCTGCGGTGTACGCTCGAATTTCAGCTTCGTCACGGCTCCCTCGGCCACCCACTCTAGCAAGGGGATCCGCCCGGGCGGTGAGAGAACTCAGCCGTGCGGAGTTTGGCAGGAGCGGTGCTTCGGCCGCGGTCAGATCACGGAGAGGGAGCGAGCTGCTTCGGCGCAGCGGCCAAGCCACCTTCCCGGCTATCCGCCACGCCGAAGTATTCACCATCGATCCGCATCAGATCGTTGGCGTCTCCGATCGGGATCGTCTTCTTCGAGATGGTGTGGCCCAGCGCCTTCAAGCCGTCGAGTACACCCGTGGCGGGGGGCTTGCGGCGCTCGTAGCGCACTTCGTCGGGCAAGAAGCCGTGGTGCATGCGGCCCCGCTCAACGGCGACCGAGAGCGGAAGCTGGTAGTCCACGACGTTGCGCAGGACCTGGAAGACGGTGTTGGGGATGGTGTCCCCTCCTGGTGAGCCGAGCACGAGGATCGGTGTACCGTCCTTCAGGACGAGAGTCGGAGCCATCGAGCTGGTCATGCGGCGGCCACCCTTCAGGGTGCTCTCACCCACGCTGCCGAAGGCACCCGCGGAGTTGTTCATCACGATGCCGGTGCCGGCAACCACGTACTTCGCGCCGAAGCCTGCCGAGAGCGTGGTGGTGCAGGAGACGACCATGCCGTCGTGATCCGCCACGCTGAAGTGAGTCGTGTGCTCCAGCTCTTCTGCTGCCTTGGTGTACAGGGAGTGCAGCTCGGAGGCTGGTGTCGCCCGCTTCGGATCGATGGGGTGAGGCTCGAGCCAGTGCATCGGGTCGAGCCAGCGGCGACGCACGGCCTCGACGTCTCGCTCGCTGGTGTCGGGATCCACGACGTCGAAGCGTCGATCGGCGTGGGCGCGCTTGGCAATTTCTACGAAGAAATGTGCGGCAGCGACCGAGTCGGGCGCGTGGGAGTACGCTCGCAGGCGCTCCCACATCTTCAACATTTCCGCGACGGCGACCCCACCGGCGGACGGCGGCGGCATCACCTCCACCCGTAGACCTCGGTAGTCGAGGCTGAGGAGCTCGCGCTGCTTGGCCTCGTAGCCCGCCAGGTCGCCGAGAGTGATGCGCCCGGTCTTGCCCATCGCCGCCACGATGGCTCGAGCCGTCTTGCCCCGGTAGAAGCCCGCGTCGCCCTGCTTCGCGATCAGCTCGAGGGTGTGCCCGAGATCCTTGCGGAACAAGCGAGTTCCGGGCTTCAGAGCCCGCTTCTTCGGAGCTAGCACTCGACGTGCTTCGGCGTCCTTGCGCAGCGCGCGGTGGCTCCAGATCAGCGTCATGCCTTCACGCTGACCGATCACGTGGCCCTTGAGCGCCAGCTGGATCGCAGGTTGCATCACGCGGGCCAAAGGCAGCTTGCCAAAGCGACGCTGGGCGAGGTTGAGCCCGGCCACGCTGCCCGGCACTCCGGAGGCGGCTGGCCCCACGCCCCTGGCCTCGATCATCGCGTCGAAGTCCGCCTGGGTCAGGCCCATCGGCGCTACCTCGCGGAAATCGATGGCGACGGTCGGCCCGCCCTCGGGCCGCACCAGCATGAAGCCGCCGCCGCCGATGTTACCGGCGCTGGGGTGAGTCACGGCCAGCGCGTAGCCGACCGCGACCGCCGCATCGACGGCGTTTCCGCCAGCTTCGAGGATCTCCACGCCAGCTCGCGTCGCCTGCGCCTCCACGCTGGTGACCATCCCGAGCTTGCTGTGCACGGCGTCACCTCCCGCGAGCTTCAACGTCGCGGGCTCTGCGCGAAACGTCGGCTTGGCGGGCACCTCTGGTTTTGGGGGTGAGGGTGCGCTGCTCTGCGGAGACGACGGGCTGGCAGTCAGCGTCTGGGCTGGGTTCTGCGATGGTTGTCCGCTGGCTCCGCTGGGGGACGACCTGGAGCAGGCGGACACGGCCAACGCGCAGCCCAGCACGCCGAGAGCGGCCCGCCGGGCCGCGAGCTTCTTCCGCAAGGCTAACCTCACGGAAACTCAGTAGCCGGGTGGGGGACCGTATCCGCCTGGCGGGGGGCCGTAGCCACCACCTCCGGGCGGCGGACCATAGCCGCCGCCCGAGGGACCGTATCCGCCGGGCTGGCCCTGTTGCAGCATTGGCTGTTGTCTCGCGTAGCCGGCGCTCGAAACCTCGCTGGGCAACGTCTGAGGCTCCTTGACCGGGATCGGCTCTCCACCCTCGGCGAGATAGGCCGCGTAGATCTGATAGCGCAGGTGCAGGTTGGCAAAGCTCAGCAGCGAGACCACGAAGTAGAGACCGATGAAGCAGGCGAGCATGCCCAGCATGCCCATCCCAAAGGCGATCAGGCCGAGCAGCAAGCCGTACCCCAGCGAGCGCTTCCAGGTCTTTCCGGCGTAGCGGAAGATCGCGCCGAACTGCAGCGTCTTGCCGAAGTCCTCGGTCAGTTCCGCGCGGAGCATGATGGCGCTGACGAAGACCGTCATCATCACCACCAGCACGAGGTAGCCGACCAGGCTGAACAGCAAGAGCATGATCATCGTGAGCTCGGGGCTGCCAATCGCACCTCCGATCACGCCAACCAGCATGGTCGCGATGACCATGAAGAAGTACCAAACGAATATGATCGGAAAGACCGCGAGCAGCTGCGCGACGAAGGGGATGAGCCCACGGGTCAGGTAGTGCGTGAAGTCGCCGAAGTCGTACTTCGGGATTGGCTTCGGGTGGTTGCGCGCGAGTCGCTGGGTGATCTCGGCCTGCCAGCCCAGCATCGAGATCGGGCCGACCACCGGGATGAGCTGGATCAAGGTGGCGTACAGCCAGTTGGTCTTGCCATCGGTTGGGTCGCTGATCAGGAACTTGACCGCGCGCATCACCTCGATCTTCTCGGGCGGCGGCCCGTAGTCTCCGCCGACGCCAGCGGCGGGCGCGTACCCTGGAGTTGGTGGCTGAAACTGCGGGGGCATTGCCATAGGAGCGCTGCATATCACAGGGTCCAGGCGCCTCCCACGGCGGATCGTTGTGTCGCGGCGGTGAAGAGAGCCAAGATGGGTCATGGCCGACAGCTTCCAAGCCCTGGGCGTCCGCGTGCTGACCGTCAGCGACACCCGGGATCAATCGACGGACAAGAGCGGCGGGCTCCTGTGTGAGCAGCTTGGCGAGGCGGGCCACGAGCTCCTCGACCGCGCTCTGTTGCCCGATGACCTGCTGCTCTTGCGCGCCCAGTTTGCCGCGTGGATCGCGCATCCGAAGACGGACGTCATCATTGCGACCGGAGGCACCGGTATCACCGCGCGTGACGTCACGCCCGAGGCGCTGGCCCCGCTCATCACCAAGCATATCCCCGGCTTTGGCGAGTTGTTTCGCATGCTTTCCTATACGGAAATTGGGGCGAGCACGATTCAGTCTCGGGCGGACGCCGCGTTGTGCGGCGGCGCGCTGGTCTTCCTGCTGCCGGGTTCGACCGGAGCCGTGCGCCTCGCGCTCGAGAAGATCCTGCTCCCGCAGCTGGACGCGCGCACGAAGCCCTGCAACTTCGCCGAGCTGTTGCCCAGGGTGCGCGGAGAGTCACGCTAGCAGGCAGAGCCCTGGGTCGGTCTCCGCCCAGCGCGCCAGATCCCCGGCCGGAGCGCAAAGGACCGGCACTCCCAGGGCGCGAGCCTCGCGGATCGCCGTGGGCGCGCCCTCCAGCAAGGAGGCGCTGAGCAAGCCGTCCGCCGCGGCCATCCAGCTCAGGCACGTGGGGCGGGGGAGCTGGCCGAGGAAGCGAGCGTGAGGGAAGCGCGCCTCGAGGGAGGCTCGCATCGGGCCATCGCCGATCACGACGACGGAGATGGGGCGTGTCTGCGCCAACTCAAGGCTCTTCTCCAGCGCCACGTCGACGCGCTTGGAGGCGATCAAGCGCGCCACCACGACCCACAGCTCACCCTCGACACCGTGAAGGCGCCGCGCGTCGTCGCGAGCGGGCACGTCACCGAGGTCGATGGCGCAAGCTTCGACCCGCCGGTCTGCGACGGATCTGGGGGTGAGGGGGGCCAGAGCTGCGAGCAGCTCGCTCGACACGGCACGCAGCCGAGTGACCTTGGCAGCTCGTGTCGCTGTCTCGAGCATACCTCTCGCGGCGAATGTCGGCATGCGCCGCAAGAGGCGCGCGTCACTGCCATGGGTGACCCACTCCGCCTCACGAGCGATTCCGGGCGGTAATAGAGGAAACACGCCTGGCAGGAGCCAGTGCGCCTGCACGAGGTCGAAGACGCCCTCCACTCGCGCGAGTCGCGCCACGCAGCGCCGCGCGCCAAGCAAGAAGCGCAAGATCCCGGAAAGACGGCCAGCGCACTTCAACAGACCCGGTTCCGCCAGTCGCGCTCTCACCCCCGGAAAACCGAACGCGTCTCCTGCAGCGATCTCCCACAGGATTACGCCGCGGGGTGTCTCGCGTGGCGCATTCCCTCGAGGAACCACGAGGGTCACCGTATAGCCTCGCGCTACCAGGGCGCGCACTTCGCTCGCGACGAAGTGCCCCGAGGGGTCCCCCGGCGTCTCGGGGTACGAGCTGGTGACGACCAGCGCGCGCATGGTCAGCGAGGCAGCTCGGGGTGGACCTCGGTCAGCCGGTCACCGTGGGCGTCGATCAGATCGCCCAGCAGACGTAGGTAGCTGAACGAGTAGATACCGCTGTTGTGGCCGTCTCCCCACTCCAGGGACAGGGCGTAGTTGCCGACGGGCTCGAGCTTCACGAGGTCGAGGTTGCCGCCGCTCTGGAAGGCGACGGTCCCCGAGTGCCCCTGGCACCCGGCGCAGGGGCAGTAGCCCCGAAGCAGCTCGTGGGGGAAGCGCGAGGTGTGCCCGTCTTGCCACGTCATCTCCATCACGCGGGCGCCGTGAGGGGCCTTGACGCCACTCGGGGTGAACCTGGGTTCGGCCATGGCGGGGTTATAGCGCCCGTCCATGGATCAGGTGACAAAAGGGCAGTGCTATGGCCCAAACCCCTTGCGTGACGCGGCGCCCTCTGTCATACCGCCCGTCCCTGTGTCCAATCCTACCGAATCAGTTCAGTGTAAGCCCCTGGAGGTCTCCGTCGGAGACAAGGGGATTGAGCGTGCAATCAAGCACTTGAAGCGCAAGATGGCCGGTGAGGGCATCCTGCGCGAGCTGAAGCGTCGTCGGCACTACATGAAGCCGAGCGTGAAGCGCCGGAAGAAGATGAGCGAGGCCGCTCGTCGTCGTCGCAAGCGCGAAAAGATCATCCCTGGGGTTTGAGTCTCGAGAGCGCGCTGAACCCTCCAGGTTCTGCGCATCGACTCGCGCTCGACCCAGCCGCACGGCGCCGCCTGCCTCCTCGTTCGGGGGTGAGCGGTTGCCGTGTTTCTGCGTTTGTGCGCGCGATTCTCGGACCCGTCGGAGCAGGGTAGAGTCGTGCTGTGAGTGACTCCGACCACGACATCGCGACTCGCGCGGTCCACGCAGGCGAGGCCATCGACGATCAGCAGGCGCTGAGCCAGGCGCGCGCCCTGGAGCCGCCGCTGGTGCTCTCGAGCGCCTACGACCTCGGGACCGCGGAGCAGGCCGCTGCAGCTTTCCGGGGGGAAAATGAACTGTACATCTATGGTCGCTGGCGCAACCCCAGCGTCGAGTCCCTCGAGCGCAAGCTCGCGGATCTGGAGAGCGCTGAGGCTGCCGTCGCCACGGCGAGCGGCATGGCTGCGGTGACCGGAGCGCTGCTGTCGAGCTTGCAGGCAGGGGACCACGTGGTGGCGCCGTGGAGCTGCTATGGCGAGACCTCGCGGCTCTTGCGGGAGCACTTACCGAAGCTGGGGATCCAGACGACCTTCGTCGACGGCAGCTCGATCGAGGCGTATGCCGGTGCGCTCGCGCCGAACACCCGCGTCGTGTACGCAGAGACGCCCTCGAACCCCGTACTGAAGATCTGCGATCTGCGTGCACTCGCCAAGCTGGCACGTGAGCGAGGCGCCGAGCTGGTGTGCGACAACACCTTCGCGACACCGATCCATCAGCGGCCCATCGAGCTCGGCGCCGACGTGGTGCTGCATTCCATGACCAAGGCGCTCGGCGGTCACGGAGACGCCATTGGGGGGGTGATCTGCGGCAGTCGAGCCCGGGTGCACGCGGCTTCCGAGCTAGTGGTGAAGGGCTTCGGGGGAGTGCTGGCGCCGTTCAACGCCTTCCTCATCAGCCGCGGCGTGCGCACGCTGGCCCTGCGCCAGCGTCAGGCGTCGAGCAGCGCTCTCGAGCTGGCGCGCTGGCTGACGACGCAGCCAGCAGTGGCTCAGGTTCACTATCCAGGGCTCGAGAGTCACCCGGGTCATGGGATTGCCGCGGGGCAAATGACGGGTTTCGGCGCGCTGCTTTCGTTCGAGCTGCGAGGCGGGATCGAGGCGGGCAAGCGCGTGCTCGAGGGGGTCGAGTTGATCGAGCACGCGGTCAGCCTCGGTGACGTGCGCAGCCTCCTCACCCATCCCGCCTCGACGACCGCTTCGACGATGCCGATCGAGACCCGCCGCCGTGCCGATATTGGCGACGGGCTGCTGCGGCTGTCGGTGGGCATCGAAGCGACCGAGGACTTGAGGCGCGATCTCACCCGCGCCCTCGCTCGCTGTGAGCGCTGAGCACGTGTGGCGATGTGGGCGCAAACCCACGTAAACACGTCATAAACTTGCCCAGTTGGAGGGCCCGATCCTACCCACGGTGCATGGTCGATTCCGGCTACATCCATCACGGGCCTCGGCTGCGCAATCGGGTCGTCGCTCCGCCGGACGACCTGGTGGAGGACGAGGAGTACTTCGACGAGGAAGACCTCGAGGACGAAGGCTTTCCGATCCGCCTGCGCCACCTGATCGTGCTGCTCTTGTGCGGCGGCGGGATCTGGATGGCGTACCCCCGGGCGATGGCCGCGTGGAGCCTCCACGATTCATCCACCAAGCTCGCTGACTACGCGCTCTGCATGGCCGGGCCGACTGGACCCTCCCTGATTCGGGACAATCCCCCGGAGTTCAGGCGGCTGCTGCGTCGCAGGCTGCTGTCTGCTCACCCAGGGGACCGACCGTTCGAGGGTTGCGCGGTGCTGGGCAAGGAGCTCACCAAGAGCGAAGCCGTTGAGCGCGTCCACCAGAGCCAAGCGTGGAGCTTCGTCGAGTACGGCGGGGACGCCGCCGACGCGCTCAAGACGAGCGGTGCTCGCGGCGCGACCCTCGACGATCTCAAGGTCTCCGTGAAGCCTCTCGCGAAGCTGGCCAAGGAGGGGTGGCCCTTCGTGCGCGGTGGCTATAGCCGCTTGGTCAAGCCGAGCTCGACGGCCAAGGGAGCGCCCCATCCGAGTGACCTTCCGCAGCCTGCGGTTGGTCAAGGCCTACCCGCCTGGCGCGTCCGTTACCGTGCGGTAAAGGTGAACGCCGACAAGGACTACACCGTGGCGATGGGCGCAGCGGCGAACCTCGCTGTCTATCGTACCCAAGACGGGGGCATCAACTGGAAGCCT
>JAGQIY010000648.1 GCA_020430865.1 Myxococcales bacterium | reverse complement strand
GAAGTTCGGCGCGAAGTCGTCGATGTTCATGCCTCGGGAGAGGTAGTACTCGACGAATGTGAAGCCGTTGGCCAGGGTGAAGGCTAGCTGACTGATGGGGTTCGCCCCAGCCTCGGCGATGTGATAGCCGCTGATCGACACCGAGTAGAAGTTCCGCACCCGGTGATCGATGAAGTACTGCTGGATGTCCCCCATCATCCGCAGGGCGAACTCCGTGGAGAAGATGCAGGTGTTCTGCGCCTGATCCTCCTTGAGGATGTCTGCCTGCACGGTGCCGCGCACCTTGGAGAGCACGTCCGCCTTGATCTTCTGGTAGCTCTCGGCGGGCAGCACCTCGTCGCCGCTCACGCCGAGCAGCAACAAACCCAGTCCATCGTTTCCTTCAGGAAGTGACCCGTTGTACCGGGGACGCGGCAAGCCGCGCTCCTTGTACAGAGCGTCCATCTTGCTCTCCACGTCCGCGATCAAACCTTGTTCGCGAATGTAGCGCTCGCAGCCCTGATCCACCGCGGCGTTCAGGAAGAAGCCGAGCAGCATGGGCGCGGGGCCGTTGATCGTCATCGAGACGCTGGTCGAGGGGCTCGACAGGTCGAAGCCGCTGTACAGCTTCTTCGCGTCGTCGACGTTGGCGATGGACACGCCGCTGTTGCCGATCTTGCCGTAGATGTCCGGGCGGTGATCCGGGTCTTCGCCGTACAGCGTGACCGAGTCGAAGGCCGTGGAGAGGCGCTTGGCGGGCAAGCCGCGAGAGACGTAGTGGAAGCGCTTGTTGGTGCGCTCGGGGCCGCCCTCGCCCGCGAACATGCGCGCGGGGTCTTCGCCCTGACGCTTCAAGGGGAACACACCGGCCGCGTACGGAAACTCGCCCGGCAGGTTCTCCGTGAGCAACCAGCGCAGCACGTCGCCCCAGTCCTCGTAGCGGGGCAGGGCGACCTTCGGCACCTTGAGGTGAGACAGCGACTCCGTGAACAAGCTCTGTTTGAACACCTTGTCACGCACCCTGTACTCGTAAAAATCCGCACGGTAACGGGCGACCGTCGCCGGCCACTCGGTGAGCAGGCGCTTGCACTCGCGATCGAGCTTCGCTTCGATCTCGAGGTAGCGATCGACCAGCGCCTTTGCGACTGGTGCAACAGAGAGCGTCGCGTCTCCATCTTCGCTCTTCAGGTCCGGCACCAGGGCGCTCACATCGCGCTTGTTCTGGGGGGGAGGAGCGGTGTTTGCGCTGCCAAGCAGCTTCAGCGCGCCATGCAGCTGGTACAGCGCGCTGGCGTACCCCGCCTGGGTGTCCACGAACTCGTCGTACGCCTTGCTGCTGTCGCAGATCTCCGCGAGGTAGCGCACCCGCTCCGGCGGGATCACGTAGCGCTTCTCGTACTCCGCGGCCGAGAGCTCGCGTCGCGGCCCGAGGTCGCTGGCGCCCGTCTTCTCCGCGATGGTCTGCATCAAGCGCCGGTAGAGCTGCGTGGTCCCGGGGTCGTTGAACTGGGATGCGATGCTGCCAAAGATGGGAAGCTCGTCGTCCTGCGCCTGGAACAGCTGGTGGTTGCGCTTGTACTGGCGACGCACGTCGCGCAAGGCGTCCAGGCTGCCCCGCTTGTCGAACTTGTTGATCGCAATCACGTCGGCGAAGTCGAGCATGTCGATCTTCTCGAGCTGCGTCGCCGCGCCATATTCGGCGGTCATCACGTACAGCGCGACGTCGGAGTGCTCCGTGATCTCCGTGTCGCTCTGTCCGATACCGCTCGTCTCGACGATCACCAGATCGAAGCCGGCGAGCTTCGCCAGCTGGATGCTGTGCTTGACATAGCGGCTGAGCGCGAGGTTGCTCTGCCGGGTCGCGAGGGAGCGCATGTAGACGCGATCGTCGTGGATCGAGTTCATGCGGATGCGGTCGCCGAGCAGCGCGCCACCGCTCTTCCGTTTCGACGGATCGACGCTGATGATCGCCATGCGCTTGTCCGGGTGGTCCAGCAAGAAGCGCCGCACCAGCTCGTCTACCAGGCTCGATTTGCCCGCGCCGCCGGTACCCGTGATGCCGAGGACCGGAGTCTTGATCGCCGCGCTCTTCGCGCTGAGCTCGGCCTGCAGCGCTTGCGTTTCCTCCGGGTAATTCTCGACCAAGGAGATCAAGCGCGCCAGCACCGCGGGCTTGTCGCTCTGGATTTCAGGGAGGAGCTCGTCCGCGTCGCTCGGCTTACCAACGGCGAAGTCGCACTGGCGCATGACGTCGTCGATCATGCCTTGCAGGCCCAGCGAGCGACCGTCGTCCGGAGAGTAGATGCGGTCGATGCCGTAGGCGTGGAGCTCTTCGATTTCGCTGGGCAGGATGGTTCCCCCTCCCCCCCCGAAAATCTTGATCCTGGCCCCGCGTTCCTTCAGCAGGTCGTGCATGTACTTCAGGTACTCGACGTGACCACCCTGGTAGCTCGTGAGGCAGATGCCCTGGGCGTCTTCCTGGATGGCGCAGTCGACGATCTCGGCGACCGAGCGGTTGTGTCCGAGGTGGATCACCTCCGCGCCCGACGCCTGGAGGATGCGGCGCATGATGTTGATCGCCGCGTCGTGACCGTCGAAGAGCGAAGCTGCCGTCACCAAGCGCACGTGGTGCGTGGGCTTGTAGGGAGACACATGCCCGTTGCCGGACTGGGCGACGGGTTGCTTGCTGGCTTGAGAGTCCTGAGACTCCACGCTTTGAGTCTGATCCACGAGCGCTACATAGCGCGATGTGCAGCGCCTCAAAAGCCGTGAAGCGCTGTGGATTCAGGCTTCAGTGCAGGTGTTCAGGCACTGCGGCGAGCTTGCGACGCGGAGCGTCGTCAGGGACAACCGCTGATGCTGATCGCCGCGCCACGCACCGAGGTGACGGCGTTGTCGCTCAAGCTGTCCCGAAGCGACGCGCGCACTTCCACGTCGCCTTCGCAGACGGCCGTGACCTCCGCTTCGCTCAGCGTGTCGCTGTCGGGCAACGTGAGCGTGATCTGGCGCTTGTCCCCGGCGGCGAGCGTCACGGGAAAGCTCTCCGTGGTCTCTGGTGCGAAGCCAGGGACCAGATCTCCGACGCCACCGGCTGGACCCAACGCGAAATCCTCCAGGCTCACTTCGGTGCTGCCCGAGGCCTCGGGCCCGAGCTCCAGGTGCAACACGAAGGAGCCAGTGAGGCGGTTGCCCAGCGTTCCCGCCTGCAGGGTGAAATCTTCGTTGCTGATCCAGGCGCTCAGGGCCACCGAGTCCTTGCTGCCGCAACCCGCGCCACTCGAGAGCGCGAGACAGGGGACGAGCAGAGACAGGGCGAGACGCAAGGATCGACGAGGCATGGCTCAGATGATAGCAGGACAGCGATGGGAGTCAGCGACGCCTTCCGTAGACCCGCGTGGGTGATCGCTGCGCTGAGTCTGCTCGGCTGCGGCGGCGCTCAGGTGGATGTGCCGAGCCTGGGGACGCCACCTCCGCACCCCCCAGCGTCTCCACGCGTGAAGTCGCCAGAGGTCGCCAGTCCGAAGACGCCCCAGCCCTTACCGGAGGGCAGCATCGCCGCGCCGGGGCCGCTGTTGCTGCAGCGCGCGAGCGGCAATCGGCGCTGGGTTGCGCTGTGTCAGGCACGCGAAGACAGCGACGGTGATGGTCAGGTCGCTTTTCACGTCGGGCCACGAGGGGAGCTGCTGGGGGACGCTGTGCGCAGCTACCTCGTGCGCGGCGCGGGGGAGGGCACGCCCCTCGACGAGTTCATCGACGCGGATCCGAGTGGTCGTTGGCTGCTGCTGCGGCGCGAAGGAAGGCTGGAGCTCTTCGACGATTTCAGCGGAGAAGCCACGGATCTGAGCGCCCTGGGGGCAGACGCTCGGGATGACGTCAGCAGAGACTTGCCCCATCGGGCGCTCTCATTCGATGCCGCGGGGAAACTGGCATACTTGCGACTGGGCGCTCACGAGTCGGGCATGCTGCCAGGACAGCGCAAGGAACAGCTGGTCCTGCGCGATCTCGAGAGCGGCACGGAGCGGGTCTTCGACCCGGGGCGCGGCAGCGTGTACCGGCTGCGCCTCGACGCGACAGGCAACTGGCTGGTGCTCGAGGTGTTGATCGATGACACCAACAAAAATGGCCGCTTCGACTGGCCGCTCCCGGAGCAGGGATCGGGGGTGAGCAAGCGCTGCGTTTCCTCACGGGCGACGTACAGCGTCTATCCAGGGCGCGGCGACCGAGTCTACACGCGCAGCTTGTATCTAGGCGACGTGTCCCGCGGCAAGCCCGCGAAGCTCGAGCGGCGGGACGGCCTCGTGACGCCGCTCGGCAAGCGACTGATCTACCGCGGAGCCTCGCCGAAGCTCTTCAGTCGTGCCTACCGCCGCGGACGGCCTCACAGCGAAGCGCTCGACCTCGAGGACTGCGAGCCTCGCGTCCTGTACGCCGACGCCGCGCGGAACAGTCTGGTCGTGGCGTGTGAGCCGAGCAGAGAGCAAGTCAAGAAGACGCACAACTACCGCCACGCCGTGGAGCTCGTGCGGCTCCTCGGAGGTGGCCAGATCGAGCGCAAGCCCCTCGGCTTCGATCTGGCACCGATCCGCGGAGACACCTGGGCGGGCGCCCTCAGTGGGCCGCGACTCCTGCACTTCTACCCCGGCAGCGAGACCCGGGTCCTGGATCTGCAGAACACGGAGGTCTTGCCGCTGAAGGTCGGAGACATCGTGCTGCACACGTACGAGGCGCATGCACTGGTGCGGAGGGGAAACTCACTCTGGCTGTTCGATGCGCAGGCAGCTGAGAGCTCGGGGGACAAGAGCGCCTGGCTGGACCTCGGCGCGAAGGTGGACGAGGTCAGCGAGGAGCTGCACCGCGGACGCTTCTCGTGGGTGTCGCCGCAGTGGATCGATCTCGGCGCAGGGCGGGTGCTGGGCAAGCAGGCACGAGTCTTGGCGCTGAGTGACGACGGCCGAGCGCTGGTGCCCCTGCGCCCCGAGGAGACCTCGGAGGAGCTGGCCACGGGACCGCTCGTCTGGGTCGAATCCGCCGCACCGACGTTGCCCTGAGGCAACATCTGTGTTGTCCCGCTAGACTCGATCGAGCGCTTGCAGGAGATCGCCGATGACGTCGTCGGTCTCTTCGACGCCGACCGCGAGGCGGACGAGAGCGGGATCGATGCCCACGCTCTGAAGGCCCGCCTCGTCGAGCTCGAAGAAGCTCATGTAGCGCGGCTGCTCGATCAGCGTCTCCACGCCGCCGAGCGAGGAGGCGATGGTGGCGAGCTGGCAGCCATCGATCAGTCGACTGGCGGCGTCTTGACCACCCTTCACGACGAAGCTCACGATGCCCCCGGAGCCGCGCATCTGCCGTCTCGCGATCGCATGGGACGGGTGGCTCTCGAGCCCGGCGTAGAACACGCGCTCGATCTTTGGGTGCGCTTCCAGAGCCTGAGCCACCGCGAGGGCCGTGTGATTCTGACGCTGCATGCGGATCCCCAGGGTGCGCAGGCCGCGCAGGATCAGAAACGCCGCGTGCGGGTCCAGGATCCCACCGAGCACCCCCCGGGTCTCTCGCAGCAGGGAGACCAGGTGACCGGGCCCAGAGACGACGCCACCCATCACATCGTTGTGTCCGCCGAGGTACTTCGTGGCGCTATGCAGCACCAGGTCGACCCCGAACTCAGCTGGGCGGCAGTTGTAAGGGGTCGCGAAGGTCGCGTCCACGACGGTGCGCACGCGGCCGTGGCGCTTGCAGATGGCGACCATCTCACCAAAATCCACGCAGAAATTATAGGGGTTGGTGGGTGACTCGCTGACGACGACCTTGGTCTGCTTCGTGATGGCGCGGTCGAGGCCTTCGAGGTCTCCGGGCTCCACCAGCGAGTGCTCGACGCCGAAGCGGGACAGCATCTGGGTAACGAACTGGCGGGTGCGTCGATAGCAGTCGCGAAACAGGACGACGTGGTCACCTGCCTTGGTCAAGCCGAGCAGCAGCGTGGTCACTGCGGCCATGCCGCTCGAGAAGGCCACGCAGTCCGCGGTGCCTTCCAGCGCCGCCATGCGTTGCTCCAGCTCGTGCACCGTTGGGTTGCCGTAGCGACCGTACTCTTCACGCCCGGAGTCCGCGTCTTCGCCACGCATGTATTGCACCAGGTCCGCGGTGTTCTGGAACTTGTAGGTCGCGGTCTGGGCGATACTGGGGGCGAGGGTGTGATGGGGGCGCTCGGCCGGCACGCCGGCGTGGACGGTCTGTGTGGAGCCAACGCCCCTCGAGTGCCCCGGGAGGGTGTCCCGACTCGCGCTGTCCGGAGACTGGACGAGCTTGCTGTCGGGGCTGCCGTCGTGGCCCCCGGCGCTCACTGCGCTTCCTTGGCAGGAGGCGGCGCCGGATTGGCGAGCAGCTCCTGGACCAGTGTCTGGATCCGCGCTGCTGCCTGGTCCGTGGGGACCAGCTCGGCCTTCTTGGGGTCCTTCTCCGTGCGGAGCTTGAGCTCGACGCCGCCGTTCTGCAGCGAACGCGCCCCGATGGTTACCCGCAGGGGCACACCGATCAGGTCTGCGTCCTTGAACTTGCCACCGGGTCGCTGCTCGCGATCGTCCACCAGCACCTCCAGGCCGGCTGCTTCCAGCTGACCTTCGAGGGCGCTCACCGCGCTCACCACCTCGGGCTCCATCCCCAGCTGCACGATGTGCACCTGGTAGGGCGCAATACTCATCGGCCAGCAGATGCCGTCCTTGTCGTTGTGCTGCTCGATGGCGGCAGCGACCAGGCGGGAGACGCCGATGCCATAGCAGCCCATGACCAGGGGCTTCTTCTCCTGCTTCTCGTCGAGGTAGGTCGCGCCCATCTTGGACGAGTAGTGCGTACCGAGGATGAAGATGTGTCCTGCCTCGATGCCGCGGTAGAGCTTCAGCTCCTTGCCGCATTCGGGGCAGGGATCACCCTCGGCCACCATGCGGATGTCGGCGACCTGGCCCTCGAAGTCGCGGCCGTACTGCACGTGGAGCAGGTGGTAGTCGGTCTCGTTCGCGCCAGTGATCGCGTCGCTCACGCTCGCGGCGTCGCGGTCGATGACCAGCTTGCCCTTGAAGCCCACCGGACCTGCGAATCCAACCTCGGCGCCCGTCGCCTTGCGGATGTCCTCGGGGCTGGCCAGGAACACCTCGTCGACGCCGAGCACCCGCGCGAGCTTGATCTCGTTGAGTTCATGGTTGCCGCGGACGACCGCCATCACGACCTCGTTGTCAGCCACGTAGAGCAGGCTCTTCAGGAAATCCGCGGGTTCCCGCTTCAAGAACCTGGACACCTCCTCGATGGTCTTCTGCTTTGGAGTCTCGACCTTCTCCAGTGCCGGGACGTCGGAAGCTGCCGGACCACGAGGCTCCGCGGGCGTCGACGCCGCGACCTCGGCGTTCGCTGCGTACTCGCAGCTGGTGCAGGCAGCGATGACGTCCTCGCCGCTGTGCACCAGGACCTGGAACTCGGCGCTCGTGGAGCCGCCCATTGCGCCAGAGTCCGCGCCGACCATGCGGTACAGGAAGCCACAGCGATCGAAGATGTTGCGGTAGGCGACGCGCATGGCCTCGTAGCTCTGCTTCGCGGCGTCTTCGCTCACGTCGAAGGAGTAGGCGTCCTTCATCAGGAACTCGCGGCAGCGCAGCAGACCGGCGCGCGGGCGAGGCTCGTCCCGGAACTTGGTCTGTACCTGGTAGAGGTTCTTCGGCAAGTCGCGGTAGCTGTGGATCTCGCGGCGCGCGAGGTCGGTGATGATCTCCTCGTGGGTGGGGCCGAGGTGGTAGTCGCCGCCCTTGCGATCCTTGAGGCGCATCAGGGTGTCGCCGAACAGCGTCCAGCGGTTGGTCTCCTGGAAATACTCTGCGGGTAGAAGCGCGGGCAACAACACCTCCTCCGCTCCTGCGCGGTTCATTTCCTCGCGGACAATGGCTTCGATCTTGCGCAGCACCCTCACCCCGAGCGGGAGGAAGGAGTAGATCCCGGCGCCGACTCTCCGGACGTAGCCGGCGCGCAGCAGGAAGATGTGGCTGGTGGTGGTCGCGTCAGCGGGGGCTTCTTTGACCGTGGGAAGGAGCGCGCGTGAATACCGCATGGGACCGCGCGTTTAGCACGACCAAGGCGGTCGGCGAAGCCGAGGGAGCGTGCGGCTGTGCAGCCTGACCGAGGAACCCCCCGAACCGCCTGCAAAATGGTCCGCCTGTGCACGGAATCCCCCAGGGCGGCGCCCGGCGCGGGGAGAACCAATGGGCGATCTCACGGCGAAGGGGAGTGCCGCTTGCGGAGTAGCGGGGGCACGCAGTCCTCCCGAGCGCAGGGGGCGAGGATCGGAGCTGGGCGCGCGGTGACTGGCCTCACACCCAGCGACGGCGTCGGCGGTGGGCTCGACTTCGCCGCTGGCGAATCCTGCTGCGGTAAGGCAGCGAGGACGGCGGTTCGTCAGGCGGTCAGGCGGTGGTCGGGCGGTGAGGGTGCTTCGACTCCAGCCACTCGTCGCGCTGTTGCCGTGAGGATCATACCGCGCCTACCCGATCCGTGGGCGGCAGCTTTCGACCCACGGATCGGGCGACCCCCTCTGCGCCGAGGGCCGCTGGGGGCGGCGGGCTTCCGCGTGCGGCCGGGTAGGGCCAAAATCTTTCACCGCTCCACGAAAGTCGCTGAGAAAGGCTTGCTTCGCCTTGCGAAGCGACGGCTCGCTCGGTCATCCTGAGTGGTGAGGACGACTATGTTTGGACTTGGCGTGCGCTTGGAGAACTCGAGAAGAACTGGAACGCTGCGACTAGTAGGCGCCGCCGTGGTTCTGCTGGGCTTCGGGGTTGGCGCCTGCGGGAGCGCGGAGGATGGCGGGCTCACGGGAAACGGCAGTGGCGGAAGCAGCGCGAACGGCGGCTCGGGTGGTGACGCCTCCTGCGAGGGCCTCTCGTGTTACGAAGAGTGCTTGTGTCTGGGGGGCACCCCGGGGCCCTGTCTGGATTCTTGCGCCAGCGGTCAAGGTGGCTCTGGCGCACAGGGCGGCTCCGGCGCACAGGGCGGCTCCGGCGCACAGGGCGGCTCCGGCGCACAGGGCGGCTCCGGTGCGCAGGGCGGCTCCGGCGCACAGGGCGGCTCCGGCGCGCAAGGCGGCTCCGGTGCGCAAGGCGGCTCCGGTGCGCAAGGCGGCTCTGGCGCTCAGGGTGGCTCTGGCGCTCAGGGCGGGTCTGGCGCACAGGGTGGCTCTGGGGCCGGTGGCTCTGGGGCGCAAGGCGGCACCACGAGCACCTGCGATCCTGCGCAGTGCCCGAGCTCCCAGGGGGGCTACATCCGCGGTTGCTGCGCTGCGAGCGGCAAGTGCGGCTACGACCTGAGCAACGTGCTGAGCGGCGCGGGCTGCGTCGAGACGAATCAGCCAGGGCAAGTCACCGACAAGTGCCCAGACACCTCGATCTACAATCAACCAATCCAGGGATGTTGCCGCGCGGATCATACCTGTGGCTTCTACGACTCGACCTTCGGCTTGGGTTGCGTGGATCCGCAGGACTTCGGCGCACCGCCCGGCGGCCCCTGCTGACCGACGCTGCGCCTCACCCCCAACCGGAGGGGTGTCAGGTCAGTCTTGGGGTGAGAAGACCATCGGATAGCGGACCGTCACGAGTCCGCCCTCGGGTGCAGGAAAGCGTAGCTCGTAGAAGCGCTGGACGATGCACTTCGAGACCTGTTCATCGCTCAGGTCCGTCGTCTTCGGATTCGTGGTTGCATTCGAGACCAAGCCCTCGCGATCGATCACGAACGCGACCGTCACTCTGCCAGCGAGCTTCGGGTCCTTGGCTAGGCCCTCCTGGTAGCAGGCCCGAACCTTGGGGAGCGCTTGGCGCACGACTCGCCTGATCTCACTCGGTGGGAGGGTTCCGCTGCTCGGCAACTCCTCGTTTGGCGGAGGGGCGGCGATCGGTGCAGGCGCTTTCGCGACCTTGGGTTCGCTCGCCGTGGTTGCCGCAACGGCCGGCGCTTCCTCCGTCGGGGCTGAGGTCGGCGCTGCAGAGGGTGCTGGCTGGGCCGACGCGCAGGCGCCTAGCAGCGCTGAGAACCCGAAGCACACGAGGGGAGGCCGCATATTCTCGTTGGCTAGCCTTCCTGGTGCGCCGTTTCAAGCAGCGCGCCTGGTGAAGGGGCCTACGCGGGTTGGGGGGAGGTGCGCTGCTTCGAAGCAGAGCTTGCCCAGGAGGGACGTTCGAGGCGCCACAGCCGGAGGGGCAGTCGACCACGGGACTGTCTGCACGGAAACGAATGGCGCCCGCTGGGTCTACTCGGACGGCGTCGGCTGACGAAGCGTGAGGCTCAGCTGGAATCCGACGTCGTGGAGTCAAGATAGGCGTGCGAGGGCCTTCGAGAGAGCCGCTGGCCTTCGCACGCGCGCACTGTGTAGCTACGAGTGAGGATTGCCGATGGGTTGCTCGTCTTCGCATAGCGTCAGGCTGTACAAAGCGTTGAACTCTTCAATGAGCGCTTCCTTTCGACTCCCGTCTCTGGTGGCATGAAGCCCCGCGCAGCTGTGAACGATGGTCATCATCTCGTTGGCGTCGGTTGCGTTGACCTCTCGGCTGTGGGCCGAGATTCCGCCCCAGCTGGTGTCAATGCCTTGCTCACAGCCGAACTCCACGAAGCTTGCGATACATGTCCGTTCGGGGAGGCAACTCGCACCGACGCAACCTGCCATGTAGGCGTCGACGAAGGCGCTCTTGTTCGCGGCGCTGCAGACGTCACCAGGGATGCGGGGGGGCAAGCCCGTGCTACCGCCGGGGGGAGCGAAGTCCCCGCTGAAGACGAGGCAGAGCTGGGGGTCGACATCCCCTCCGTAGGACGGTGGAGTCGGCTCCTCCGCTTGGGGAACGTCGACCGGTTCCGCGAGGCACTGCCCCACGCTGGCAGGGAAGGCCTGGAACTGCTCTCCGCCCGGCTGTTGACCGTCGGGCAGGTGTGAGAAGACGGTCGGCTGCTGAGCATCGCGATTGAATGCCGAGAGTCCCAGTTGCGAGAACTCACCGACTCGAAGCTTCTCGGCTTCCAGACTACGAGAGTACTTGGGGAAGAGATCGAGCGTCCCGGCGTTGTAGAGTTCCTTTGACCACTCCACGTCGAAGCTTCCGATCACCAGGTCGAAGTGCGCCGTGAAGATCAGTCGGATCGAGAGGGGATCCGCGGCTACGTCGCTCGTGCGCTCGACCTCGGCCATGGCGTTTGACTGCAGGTGTAGCGAGCCGCCTTGGGGGGTCGCGCTCAGGTGCTCCCTGAACACGGTGTCCATTTGCGAGGCGACCGAGATCGAGCCGTCGACGTCGAGCCTGACTTGGATCGGGCCCACTGGTGTTGGGGTGACATCTGCACCCAAAGTGAGCGTGTCCGTGATCCTGTCTCTCACCACTTGCGCGCGATCATCCTCTTGATCGTATCGAACGCGTGTTCCGAAAAGCGACGAATCCGGAATCGAGCCCGGATACAGTCCATTGGGCCCATAGACGTATAGGGGGGGCCACCCGACGGTCGACGTGCCGCGCTTGATCTGACCATCGCTCGCGAAGACCGTGCCCTGGCTGGGGTCGAGGTTCACCGAGCGAGTCGGAGCCGCGCCCTGACGGAGTTCGTGATCCGTTTTTGGAACTCCGAGTTCGAAGTCCATGGACACGCCGAGGTTCACGTTCAGCACTTCCCAGATGGTGAACAACGTCACGTCTTGAAGGGCGATCCTTGCCGTGCGGGACCTGCCCGCCAAGTAGTCGGCGTGCGCCATGTTGTCGTAGCGCTTGGTCCACCCGTAGACCGGCTCCAGATGGATATTCGGCCACGTGCCGACGTACCGCACTCCGGTCTTCCCCCAGACCTCTTGGGATTCGTACTGCCCGTCCGCGGTCACCCACACGAGAGGATGAGTAAGGTCGGAGAACTCCGGAAGCAGCGGCCCCGTCAACGGATTCACGGCTCCGCTGACGACCATGGGGATCACATAGGCCTTGGTGTTCGGGTATGGATCGATCTCCTTGATCTTCGACGGCGGCAGAAAGCGCAGGTTCCCGTCCACCTTGCCCACCTCCCAGAACAGAAACTGCCCGATCTGATGGTTACCCAACGGGAGTTTGGAACCGCCGGCCCGTTGCGCAGCCTCGCGCATCGAGCAATAGCTCTTGCTCGCGCGGCCATCCATTTCCGCGAGGCATTCAGGCTCAGCGTAGACGTGATTGGAGTAGCCTAGTCCGCTGGGGAGGTACTGGCTCTTCAGATGTCGGGCGTATTGCGGGGGAAACGCGAGCGCCCACGCCTGGTTGCTCTGGAACACCTTCTGGGCAATTTCCTGCCGCAGCGTCGCACTGCCGCAGATCGCCTGTGGCGCTAGCAAACCCAGTGAGTTCAGGTAGGACGTGACCGTAATGGAGTGACTGAGTTTAGAGACGCTGGGGGTCAGGCTGCCGCCCCGTTGAGTCTGCCCGACCGCTAGGTACGCCCACGCGTAGCAGAGGTTCTCTTCGAGCGCGGAGGTGTACGAGCCGCCGATGAGGTCGTCGGCGATCGCCTTCCCTTCCGTCAGCGCTTCGGGCATGCCCGTGCTCGAGCCGAACCTAGGGAACGATGCCTTCCAGGTGTTGAAGTCGAACGCCAGGGGGTATTGGTCGTGGGGAAAGTCGCTGTGGTTCGTGTAGCTGCACTCCCGGCAGACCGTCGAGTCGTTGTCAGCGCCGCTAGTCTTCGACCAGCTGCCGGACATCGGCTTGCCTGCGAGGGGATTGATGCTGATCGGATAGAATTTCAGGTCGTCGCTGGTGCTCTCTACGTCTTCGGTCGGGTCCGAAGACACGTTGCACGCGGAGAGGATGAAGGACGAGAGAGCAAGGGCGCTAAAGTGTTTCTTCATGGGATCTCCTGATGGGCAGGGACGCGGAGAGTAGCGCTTGAAGGTTGCTCGGGAAAGGCGGTTCTTGAAGGGGAGAGGCGATTTGAATGCCGTGCGGATCCAAGTCCGTGACCGTGCGGTTCTGGGGTCGGTGTGGCTAGCGCTGATGCACGGAGGGCCGCGTTCCGCCGTCCGGATGGTGGTCCGGGAGGCGGATGGCGTGGGTGCACGCCCAGCGCCTGACCGCGGATGGTGTGGTGTCAGCGCCCTGCACGCCCAGCGCCTGACCGCCAATCCGGCTACGGAACTTCAAGGCTCAACGAATTTTCCGCGGCCGGCGCTCCGTTCTGCTGGAAAGTGTGCGGTTTCGCACGCCAACTTTGACGCGGCGCCACAAGGCTGCCAAAACCAGGCAGGTCTTGTGCGGTCGCGCCCCCAGGCGCGTCTTTTGATGCTCGCCGGCGCGCGGGCGCTTGATTTGTGGAGGGTCGGCCATGCGTTTGGTGGGCGTGACGAAGTGGGTTTCCGGAGCTGCGATGTTGGCGGCGGCTGGGGGCTTGTTCTCAGGTGGTTGCTCGGCGAGTTCGGGGTCCGGCTCAGGGGTCAACAACGGCGGCAACGGCGGCAACGGCGGTAGCGGTAACAACGGCGGGACCGGAGGGGACGGCTTTGGGGCGTTCGGCGGCAGCGGCGGCCAGATCGACGGCGGTGGTGGCAGCGGGGGGAACTCGGGTGGGATCCCCGAGAGCTGTGCCCAGGCCCAAGCTCAGAAGAGCTACCTCGGCTGCGAGTACTGGCCGACCGTGACCAACAACGCGGGCCTGGATGATGGCTTCGAGTTCGCGGTGGTCGCCGCGAACCCGACCAAATCCAACGCCGACGTGACCGTGGAGTTCCAGGGTCAGGTCCTGGCGACAAGGACGATCGCTCCGGGACAGCTAGACACGATTCGGTTGCCGTGGGTGACCGCGCTGAAGCAGACCTTCCCCAACTTCACTTCGGGCCTGGTCCAGGCAGGTGCGTTCCACGTGACGAGCTCCGTCCCAATCACGCTCTACCAGTTCAACCCACTGGAGTTCGAGCGCCCCGGGGACGCCAACTGTCCAGCGCCCTGCAACTCCTTCACCAACGACGCATCCTTGCTGATCCCGACCACGGCCTTGGGGTCCGACTACTACGTCATGTCCTATCCGACGCATCACGTTGGACAGGGGCCCACAGGGCTCGGTCCGTCGCAGTGGAATGATGCGCCTGGTTTCCTTGCGGTAACGGCGACGGAGGACGGCACGGACGTGACCGTCAACAGCTCGGCTTACGTCAGGTCAGGCAATGGCGTGTCCGCGCTCTCGCCTGGACAGCAAGGGACCTACTCGCTCAACCGCGGCGACGTTCTCGTGCTGTCGAGTGGTGTCATGCCAGAGCAGAAGACGCCCCAGCCCAACAAGCCCTGCGGCACGGAAGTCACGGGGCTTGGCAGCGAGGCCACGCTGTGTCCTTCGCCGAAGGAGTACGACCTCACCGGGTCGCGCATCACCTCCAACAAACCGATCAGCGTGATTGGTGGCCACGACTGCACCTTCGTGCCGTACAGCCGCTTCGCCTGTGATCACCTCGAAGAGAGCATGTTTCCCACGGAAACGCTTGGCCAGGATCTGGTGGTCACCGCGCCGCAGGCGGTGGCTTCAATCCAGAGCAATCCGGGTCAGGCGGACAACATGTTCGTGCGTGTGATGTCCGCGGCCGATGGCAACAAGATCGACTTCGAGCCAGCGGTGAATCCCAGCGTGACCTTGAACGCGGGCGAGTGGGTCGAGATCGGCCCCATCACTTCTGACTTCCGGATTCAGTCGGACAACCGCGTGATGGTCAGCCAGTACATGGTCGGAGAGAACTTCTCTGGGCAGAGCGCCGGCGCAGGCGATCCATCGCTCTCCATCGCCATCCCGGTGGAGCAGTACCGCCTTGAATACACCTTCCTCGCCCCCACGACGTACACCTACAACTTCGTGAACGTCGTGGCGCCGCCGGGAGCGGTGATCTCCATCGACGGCGCCCCGATCGACCAGAGCCGCTTCACTCCGATCGGGAACTCCGGGTTCAACGTGGCGCGCGTTCAGGTCCCTGGCGGCGCTCACGCGATGAAGGGCGACAAGAACTTCGGAATCGTCGTGTACGGGTACGCCTCGTACACGAGCTACATGTACCCAGGTGGTCTCAATCTCGAGAAGGTCGAGATCGTCCCCCGCTAGACCTTTTTTCGACTCGAAGCGTAAGGAGCCTCCACGGGCGGCGTTGAAGCCGTCTGGGAGGCTTCTTCATGTTTCGACGCACACACAAGACTGGCACCGAGGCTGGCGCGCTGAGAGCGCCCTCACGTGGGAGCGCGGCGACCGGCATCGGCGGGCTGGCGCTGCTGGTCGCTCTGGGACTGTCCTCTGTGACGACCGGCTGCACCAAGAACCTGCCAGTCAGCGAGCCCATCCGCACCGACGCCGCGCTCGGCAAGGTCGTGATCTATCGCAACGGTGTTGCGTACTTCGAGCGTCGAGCGCTGGTCCGCGGCGACAAGCTGACGTTGACGGTGCCGTCGGGGAAGATCGACGACTTCCTCAAGAGTCTCACGATCGTGGACGCCAAGACGGGCGAGAGCCTCCCGGTTGCCTACCCCACGGTGGACGAGAGCGGAGCCGACACCGAGCTCACGATTCAGCTCCCAGGCAAGGGGCCACACGATCTGGCCATCAGCTACGTCACCGAGAGTCCGGCGTGGAAGCCGAGCTACCGCGTGGAGCTGGCGGAGGGGGGGAGCGGGCAACTCGAGGCCTGGGCCGTCGTCGACAACGTCTCTGGCGAGGACTGGAAGCGGGTGCGCGTCGGTGTGGGCAGCTCCTCGGCGCTGTCGTTCCGCTACGATCTCGCGAGCGTGCGTCTGATCGAGCGCGAGACCCTCACCGACAACGCTGCGCTCGCGCTCGCCCCGCCGACGGGGGGCTCGTCCTACACGGTGGCGAAGAAGGAAGTGCAGGTCCTCGGAGGTATCTCCGATGAGGAACTGGAGCGCGAGAAGGACGATGATGGCCGCTTTGCCGCGGCGGACGTCTCAGAGACCGCCAAGGTGCTCAAGCAGCCCGGCTATGGGCGCGGGGAGAGCGCTGGCGCACCGGCACGGGAGCCACGACCCGTGTCCAAGCCTGCTTCGCGAGCAGCCGACAAGAAGGCCGAGGTCTACCGACGCAAGCCCAAGCAGGCCAACGCGGCGGGCAACATCGCAGCGCGCGCCCAGCAGCACGGTCGTATCCGTGTGGAAGGATACGCGAAGGCGGGCGACGACGACGGCGCGCGGGCGTCTCTCGAGCGCGCCAACAAGGCTCGGGACCTGCTGATCGCAAACGGAGTCGACGCAGACCGCATCGAGGTGGTGGCCACCGGCAAGACGAACACCGAAGGCGTGCGAGTCATCGCCGTCGATCAGCCGCCTGCGCCTGAGCAGCCCAGACAGACCGCTGGAAAGCCAGAGGAGCCCACGGGCTCCGCTTACTTCATGGCCGACAGCCCGATGAGCATCGAGCGGGATCACTCGGCGATGATCAGCCTGGTCAAGTCCAAGACAGAGGTGGAGCCGGTCTACTACTACGACCCCGTGAGCGCGCGCGGCTCCCGCCAGTTCGCCTTCAAGGCGGTGCGCATCAAGAACCCGACCAAGTACACCCTGGACCAGGGACCGTTCACCGTCTATGCCAAGGGTCAGTTCCTCGGGGAAGGGCTCTCGGAGGCCATCCCGCCGAAGAGCGAGGCATTCATCCCGTACGCCCTGGATCGCCAGGTCGTCGTGGAGACGAAGGAAGACTCACGAGAGGAGATCGAGCAGCTGGTGACGATCCAGCGCGGCATCGTGACCGCTCAGAGTCAGCGCATTCGGCGCACCAAGCTCGAGCTCGCGAACAAGGGGCAAGACGCCGTGCGCGTGTTCATCCGTCACGCCACCAAGCCCGGCTACGATCTGGTCGCCGCCAAGGGCTCCAAGCAGCAGAAGCTGAACGGTGCCTACCTGTTCCCGGTGACGATCCCCGCTGGGGGGAACGTGGACGTCGAGATCGAGGAAGCGACGCCCATCACGGCGAGCCTCGACATGGCCACGCCGAGCGGCGCAAAGGCCATCTCGCTCTATCTCAAGACGTCCAGGTCGCTGGACCCGGACCTGCGCAAGGGCCTTCAGGAGGTGCTCGCGTTGCATCGCGCGATGCACGACGCTCAGGACAAGGTCGACACGCTGCACCGCCAGATGGCCGAGTATCGTCGACGCATCGATGAGATCCACGTGCAGCTGGTGACCCTCAAGAAGGTCCCCCAGGCGCAGACCTTGAGTCGCGGCCTCGCGAAGAAGATGGAAGAGATCTCCGACCGTCTGCAGAAGGCCACGCTGGACGTGGCAACGGTCGAAGGCGAACAGATGACGCGCCGGGTAGAGCTGCAGGACAAGCTCGCAGAGCTGAAGCTGAAGCCAGCCAACGAGCGCGTCGCATCCAAATGAGTTGGGGCGCGGCTCTACCTTCAGGCCGTCGCCACAATGAAGAACGCCGCGAGGAGCACGGGGGCAACTCGCGGCGTTCGCCTATCCAGGCTTCGGGTGCGACGTCTCAGAACATGGACTCGAGCATCTTGCAGCTCTCCTTGTCGTCGTCGGACTTGTCCGCCCTCTCCTTGCTGCAGTTGGCTTCCACCATCTTCTTGGCCGCGGCGCCGTCGAGCTTCTTGAGCTCCTTGCAGCCGAACTCCGACGCGCCGCCGCACAGCTTGTCAATTTCCGTGCGGTGACGCGACTTGTCGGCGGTCATCAGCTCTCGGCAGCTCCACTCGTCTTCACGGCTGCAATCCTCGGCGATCGCGTCGAGCCACACCTTCTTGTCGAGGCGCTTCGCGTTGGCGCAAGCGGGCTTGTTCTCGCTGTTGCATAGCTTGCCGTATAGCTCCGCGGCGCGCTCCGTGTTCCTGGGCAAGCCATCACCCTTCTCCAGGGCTTCAGCAGCCTGTGCCACGAACTTGTCGTCGACGCTGGCGATCCAGTACTCCACGGCGGAGGCCTTGTCCTTCGGCCCGCCTTTGCCGTTCAGCTCCATGTCCGCCATGCGCAGGCAGGTGTCGCCGTCACCCTTGCAGCCGGTTGGAAGGTACTTGCGCGCCATCTCCCACTTCTGCTCCACGTAGTACACGTGGCCCAGACGCGCGCAGGCGTCGTCACGCTTGCCCTTGCTGCAGGCGCGGTCCAGTAGCTCACGTCCGAGCTCGTTTGCGCGTGGAACCTCCTTCACCGGGTTCACGCCGGTCATCTTGGCGTCGTACCTGTCGAAGATGCCGAGCAGGTGCTCTCCAAGCTCCTGACAGGTCTCCCACTCGCCCTGAGCGCAGAACTGGCCAAGGAACTCGTAGCCACGCGCCGGATCCTTCGAGCGGTACTCGCCCTTGAAGTAGTACTCCCCGAGCTTCTGGCAGGAGTACTGATCCCCGAGCTTGCAGGCTCGGTCGGTCAGACCGAGGCCCTTCATGGTGTCCTTCTTCAGGCCCTCGTCCCCCTTCAGGTACGAGTCACCCAGCAAGTAGCAGGAGTCGGCCTTCCCGAGCTGGCAGCCCTTGTCCAGAGCTGCGAGCGCGGTCGGCTTGTCAGCCTTGACCAACTTGAAGCCGGTCAGCAGGTAGTTCCCGATCTGGTCGCAAGCGTCGGCGATGTCGCCCTTGTCACACGCCTGGCGCCAGTAACCCACGGCCTCCGCCTCGCGCCTGTCGTTCTCCGCGCCGTTGGTCTCGTCACACACCTGCTTCTTCGATGGGTCGTTGCAGAAGTTGGAGAACACCGCCTCCGCGTAGTTGTGGCAGCTCCCCATGTCGCCCTTGTCGCACTGGGCCTTGCAGTCGTCGGAGTCCTTCGGATCGCAGAGGTGGGGCGCGCCGGAATCCGCGCGGCTACACTTGCCGCCGACCATCACGAAGCCTTCTGCTCCGCAGGGGTTCTCGATCGGCTTGGCGTCCTTCTTTGCGGCTTCGTCCTTCTTCTCGCCGTCCTTCTTTGCGGTGGGCAGCTCCTGAGCGATCGGCACCAGCTCGACTCGGATCGCCGACTGGCATTGATCCGGAGGAGCATCGGACGAGGGCTTGGAGGTCTTGCAGGAGCCGATGTCGCCATCCTTGTTGGCCCGCTTCTCCTGGGCAGAACTCTGACCGCTGGTGCCAGCGCCGAAGAGCTCCACGGCCGCAGCCACGCGGCCCTTGGTGCCGGTCTTCATCGCGAAGGCGCCGACGGTCGCGGCGCGCACGAAGTGCGTCGCCTCGCCGCACTGGGAGCCTTCGAGCACGGGGCGCGCCACCTTGGCGGCGGTGGATCGCTTGCCGATCATGATCAGCGCGAGATCGAGCTGGCTCCCCGTCTCCAGCTCCGCTCCGACCGAGCCAGAGGAGAATGGCAAGTTGGCTCTCAGCTCGTCCTCATTCTGTAGGGAAATGACCTGTTCCTTCATGCTCACGCCGGCGAACGCGTACTTGCCCGCCAGGTTGCAGTCCTTGAGCACCCGGATTTCGTTGCAGTCGTAGCGCACGATGGCCACGCCAGCGTTCATCTGGCTCTCGAGATCCACACGCTTGTCCGCCGACAGATCGATCACCAGGGGCTCGGCGTAGCTGCCTTGCTTGCAGCTGAGGTCAGCGCCACCCATGGCTTCGTTCGCCGTCGGGGCGTTCGGCTTGACCTGACTTGCGACATTGGATGTGCCGCAGGCGAGTGGCGTGAGTGAACTGCCAATCACGGCGCACGCGGTGAGTAACGTCGACGGGCGAGGGAAAACGTAAGCACGCATAGCGGCTGAAGTTACGCCGCCGGGCATGCGCGGAACACCCTCACCCCCATACTCGCCTTAAGCGTCCTTAACTCTGCACACCCATCGGGATATCCGCTCGTCCACGAGCGGCGTCCTGGTGACACCCCGTGCTGCGCGTCACATGACCGTGGGCGCGCGGCCGTCCACGACGAGCTGCGGCTGGAGACGCCAGCCGACGTCGCCGGTCTCAAGGAGCTCGCCAAAGACCCGGCTCCGCAGCTTCGACAGCGTGACGTAGGCGCGATTGCTGGCGGCGCCACGTTCGAGATCCTCGTTCGGCCAGCCAGCGCGAATAATGTTCCGCAGGGATACGAAGCGACCTGGTAGCGTGCAGTGCGTATCGATCAGCTGGCGCGCGATGCGTCGCAGGACGGGGCTGCGCGCCAGGTCGACCCGCGTGCCCGACGGCAGCACCAGCCACCGACAATCCGGGCCTACCTCGAGGCGCGGATGCGCGACGGCCCGCATGTGCTGGACGCAAGCTTCCAGAAATGTGGACAGCGCGTCCGGGGCCGACCAGTGACCGGTCATCCGCCACAGAGCGTGGAATTCGTCGAGCGCCTCTCGCATGTGGGCGTGACGGGTGAGGGGAACCATGCTCATGCCCTTGAGGTGGGCCTGCGCGAAGGCGCGCGCGTAGGGCTCCAGTTCGCGATCGATGTCGCCTCGCAGCACCCGGTTCTGCACCTCGGGCACCTCCGAGACGGCGCGCAGCCGCTCCAGCAACATCAGCAGCACGTAGACGTCGGCGCTGGGCGACGGCGCCGCTCCGCCGCTCAGCTCTGGGGCCCGTAGAACCGGGATCGGCGAATCCAGCTCGGGGGTCGCACCAGCGAGCAGCACCATATCTCCGTGGGGAGACGCAAGGACGTTGCACCAGCCCAGCGCTCCCTGAGGATGTCCTGCCTCCGCCAGCGCTGGAGGCCCTCTGCGAGCTGCTCCCCGAGCGACAGCGCGCCAGCGTAGGGGACCTTGTGCTCGCCCTGCTCCAGATCCGCGACCAAGGTCTCGAAGTCGCAGTACACGTCGGCTCCGAAGAGCAACGAGGCTCCCAATGCCGTCTCTTCTCGCCCGACGAGGCGCGGGAGCAACGGGTGACCCACGCAATGACAGCGGGCGACCCGGTCGAGCTGAGCCAGGCCGTCGAGGTTGCCGTAGAGTTCGAGCTGACCCCCACGCGAGCGCAGCTCGAGCTTTCCCCAGCGTCTGAGCAGACGCGTGTTGCTCGAGGAGGCTTGGCTCGGCGGGGCGACGGACTTCATGGCTCTCGAGCACGCGCGGCGAGCTGACCGCACGCAGCTCCAACGTCACCTCCGCCGCTGTAGCGGCGATGGCTGCCGATTCCACGCTCACGCAAGATCTCGCGGAAGCGGTCCTCGCGCTCCCTGCTGGAGCGTTCGAAGGGATCGGCCTGGCTGTCGATTGAGTTGTAGGGGATCACCGTGAGACGGGGGCGGCGACCGGCCCGGGCGCTGAAGTCGTCGATGAGGTCTGCGAGGGCCTGGGCGTCGGCCTCGCCGTCGTTGACGTCGGCCAGCAGTGTGAGGGCCCACATCGGCGATCGTCGCGTCACTCGCGTGTGCTCGATCACGGCCTCCAGTACCTCGGGGAAAGGATGAGCCTCGTCGATGGGCATGAGTCGGCGACGGGTTTCCCGGAGCGCGGAGCCGAGTGACCAGCCCAGACGGACTCTCGGCGCCTCACGAGCCAGACGGCGGATCCCCGTTGGCAGTCCCGAGGTGCAAACGGTCATGTTCCGCGCGTCGATGGCCAGGGTGCTCGGATCGCTGAGCACCGCGATGGCGTTCAGCACACGATCCAGGTTGGCGAGTGGCTCTCCCATGCCCTGAAACACCACGCCATGAACCCGCTCCCCACGCGCGGGATCGAGGGTGCTGCGGAGCTCGCGCACCTGCTCGACGATCTCCCACACTTCCAAGTTGCGCTTGAGTCCCATGCGTCCAGTCGCGCAGAAGCGACAGGCCAGGGCGCAGCCCACCTGGGAACTCACGCAGACCGAGAAGCGTCCGGGCTTCTCCAGGGGGATGCGCACCGACTCCACGACCTCGCCGCTGGGCACGCGGAAGGCCAGCTTCACGAATGGATCCAGGGAGCTGTGCTGGCGACTGACCACCTCGAGTCGCGGCACGTACCCAGCGTCGCGGGCGCTGGCGAGCGCCGCCCGTCGAACGTTCGCCAGCGGTGTCTCGAGGTGCCCGGCCCGGTGCACCTGAGCGAGAATGCGCCGCGCGTCCGCGATGCTCACGGGACCGAGCGTGTTCGCGAGGAACTCGGGAGTTACTGCCTGCAGGGCCAGCACGCTCAGCGCTTAGCACTCACCGCCAGGGAACAGAAGCGCCGCCTGGCTGGTCCCGCGCCGCCCCGCGCTGAAGCGAACTCGGGTGGCGCATTCGTCACAGGACGCGATTCGTCACCAGGGCGCACCGAGCGGAACGGTGTACGACGATGTGAGGGTAGTTTTCCGCGGAATCGTGACAGCGCTTGGCGCGTCGCTTCGAGCCGCCTACCGTCTGAGCATGGCGGATCTCCGAGATCTGTTGCGCTATCTCGAACGTGACGACGTGACGATGCTGGTGCTCCAAACGGGGAGTGCGATCAGCGTCGAACACAACGGCCAGCTGCGGCGCCTCACGCGCGATCCGCTGGCGCCGGAGCAGATGGCCGACTTGATCGAGGGAACCCCCATCCTCGGGCTGGTGCCAGCCCAGGACAGCAACGGCGCCCCCACACCGGTGGAGCTCTTCGGAGGCAGCTATCGGGTGGAGGTGGCGAGGCGGGGCGACAAGCTGAGGCTGAAGATCGCCCGCAGCGAGCCCGCGGAATCGAGCGGCCTCGAGCTCGAGACCAACGACGAGGCTCTGCAGGCGTCACCGCGACCGGAGCCCGCGCCGGCTGCTGCACGTCCGGCGCTCGCGTCCCAGGTCATGCTTGGCGGAGGAAGCCTCGACGAGCTGCTGAGCGCGGCCCGCGCGGAGCGCGCCAGCGATGTTCACATCACCTCCGAGCGCCCTGCCCAGATGCGCGTCTCCGGCTACCTCCGCCCGCTCACCGACGCCCTCCCGCATCGCACCGTCGAGCAGCTGCTGAGACCGCTGCTCGGACGCAACGAGGCTCAGCTCGATGAGCTGGGCTACGCTGACTTCTCCCTCGACCTACCTCGCGCGGGGCGCATGCGCGTCAACGTGAATCGTCATCGCATGGGGCTCAAAGGGTGTTTCCGTCTGGTATCCCCTCACCCCCCAACCCTCGAGGAACTGGGGCTACCCGAAGACTTGATGCGCATCACCAACCAGCACCAGGGGCTGGTGGTGATTGCCGGCCCGAACGGTTCGGGGAAGACGACGACTCTCGGCGCGCTGGTCGATTGGTTCAACACGAACAAGGCGATTCACATCATCACCGTCGAGGACCCGGTCGAGATCGTGCATCCGGTCAAGCGTGCGGTCATCAGCCAGCGCGAGGTTGGCTCGCACACACGGAGCTTCGCCTCGGCGCTGAAGGGCAGCTTGCGAGAAGACCCCGACGTTCTGGCGATCGGCGAGCTTCGAGATCGCGACACCGTGGAGATGGCCCTGAGCGCCGCCGAAACGGGCCACCTGGTGCTGGCCACGATGAGCACACCCAGCGGCGCGAAGACGATCGATCGGCTGATCGAGCTGTTTCCGCCCGACGATCAGGCTCAGGTCCGCGCGACGATGGCTGGCGCGCTTAAATTCGTGGTCAGCCAGCGCTTGGTGCCCGCGGTGGATGGCGGCATGGCGGCGGCGGTCGAGATGATCACTGGAAATATTCCCTTGTGGAAACTAATTCGGGATAACAAGCTGTACCAGCTCCCGAGTCTGCAGCAGCGAGGTCGCGCCTACGGGATGCTGCGGGTGGAGGACACGCTGGCCGATCTGGTGCGCCAGGGACGCATCACCGTGGAGGCGGCGATGGCCCATGCCGACGACCCACGCGGTCTGGAGGGGGCCTCTCGCTCGCAGAGTCCCCAGCCTCGAGTCGACGGGCCTCCCCCTCGACCGCCCATGCAGAGCGACACCGATCTCCGCGAGCGTCTCGGGGGCGGCCTGAAGAACCTGTTTCGTAGGAAGGACGACTGATGGCGCAAATCGATCGTCTGTTCGACGTGTTGCTAGAGCGTGGTGGCTCGGACCTGCACCTGTCCGTGGGCTATCCCCCGATGATTCGCGCCAAGGGGGACCTCGTCCGCATCAGTCAGACTCCCATCTCCCGCGAGACGATGGATCCGTTGCTGCAGGAGATTTGCGACGCGGAGCGCTTCGCGACGTTCAAGCAGACCGGTGATCTCGATTTTGCGTATGCGTACGGAAACAAAGCGCGCTTTCGCGCCAACTACCTCTGGAAGACCACCGGGCCGGGCGCAGTCTTCCGTACCATCCCGAGCAAGATCCTCACCGCCGAGCAGCTCGATCTGCCTGCGGCGGTGGTCAAGCTGGCGACCAGGCGCGCCGGGTTGGTGCTGGTGACTGGCCCAACGGGGAGCGGCAAGAGCACGACGCTGGCAGCGATGATCAATCACATCAACGCGGCGCGCCCCGGGCACATCCTCACGGTCGAGGATCCCGTCGAGTTCGTCCACCAGCCCATCAAATGCCAGATCACCCATCGCGAAGTGGGCCTCGACACGCCGACCTTCGCCGACGCCATCCGCAGCGCCGGGCGTGAGAACGCCGACGTGATCCTGGTCGGCGAGCTGCGCGGACCGGAGACCATGCGCCTGGCCCTGCAGCTCGCCAGCTTCGGTTGCCTGGTCTTCGCCACGGTCCATACGAACTCGGCGCCCGCCACCATCGATCGCTTCATCAACGCATTCCCCAACAGTCAGCAGGGCCAGATCCGCGGAATGCTCTCGGACGCGCTGGCCGGCATCGTCGCGCAGCAGCTGCTCAAGCGGGCCGACGGCACCGGGCGCATCGCCGCTCACGAGATCCTGATCGCCAACCCTGGCGTGGCCTCGGCGATCCGCGAAGCGAAGACCAGCATGATCGTCAATCTGATCCAGGGCGGCGCCCAGCAAGGCATGCAGAGCCTCGACTCTGCGCTGGAGCGCCTGTTCGCCTCGGGGCTCGTCACCGCGGAGGATGCGCTCGAGAAGGCGAACGACAAGGAGTACTTCGCGCGAATCCCCGAGGTAGCAAGGCAACTCGGGAAGGCGATGACGGGGTGAGGGGAAGATGACACTCGAGAGCTTTCGTATTCGACAGCGGCGGATCAACGTGGAGCTCGAGCTCCAACGCACCGGCTCGCTCAAGGGACACGTTCTGTGTCCGAAGCAGGTCGGCGCCGTCTTGGCGGAGGAGGTGCAGGGATTCTTGGATGCTCACGAACGCTTCCTGCCCTTCTTTCCCGAGGGAGATGCCCAGTCATCGGTCCTGATCAATCGCGATCACCTGCTCCTGGTTCGCCTCATCCAAGTCCAGGCTCCGCACACGACCCGCGGCGTCGAGCTCGAGGTCAGCGTCGACGAGCTGGACGATGAGTATCCACCCATCTCCCGGCGTCCCGAGGGTAGGCGCAGAAGAGTCCGCTTGGTGCTCAACGACGAACGTGAGGTCTCCGGCCACATCGTCGTGGCGGGGCCGCTGGGACATACGCGCACCCAGGACCTGTTGAACGAAGCGGGCCGCTTCCTCTACTTCGAAGACGCTGACGAGAAGAGTCTGCTCGTCCAGGTCTCAGCCATCCTGGTTGCCGCGGACGTCCCGGAGTGAGCGAGCAAGGGTGACCCCCGGCGCCCTCGGGACCGGGGGCGTCAGGTGTCGGCGCTCCCTCGACCTAGCCGAGGCGCGCGCCGGGGCGCACCTCATGATTTATGGCGCGGAAATATTCAAGGCTCAGGTTTGGCTGCCAGGACTCCAGCGCCGCCTCCGCGAAGCGACGCTGGCTGGCGCGCGTCGGGGTTTCCACCAGCACGGCGCGGCGGATCTCGCGACTGGCGTCCAGAGGGCGGTTCAGCTCAAGCGCGCTCCTCGCCGCACAGATCGGCGAGAGGCTGGGGTTGTATGCGGCGTTCTCGGCGTAGGGCGCGGCCACGACGTGGCCGTCTTCGGTCATCAGCGCCACCCCCGCCGCGTCGTGCGAGTAGGGCGAGTAGGAGCGGCGGGCTGCCGCGAGGGCCGCGTTGACCACCGAGTCGTCGCTCGGATCTTCGAGGTCGAGTCGCTGATCCGCGGTCGAAAGTAACCCTGCGGAAATGCCCAGGTCGCTCGGGCCGAACGCCTGGGGCAGGTAGTCGGTCATCAGGCGTCGCTTCGGGGCGTTGGCCAGCAGCAGCTCGAGGCGCTTCGCGCAGCCCAGTTCGTTGAGGAACTGCCGACAGTGCCCGCAAGGCGGGGCCGAGATCGCCAGCGCGTTCACCTGCGTCTCACCGTTGACCCAGGCATTGACGATGGCCGCCTGTTCGCCATGAACACTGAAGGCGAGCGAGCCGTCTGCGAACTCACAGTTGGCTCCGAGGTAGAGCGTGCTGCCCCGCGCGCTGGTCACCTCCGCCACCACTCCCACACGGTAGTTGGAGATCGGCACCACCGCGAACGCCGCCGCGAGCGGCAGCAGACGCAGCATCAGGCGGTCGAGCGAAAGCTCGCTTTCCTCCATCAGAAGGCTAACGGTGTCGTGGGGAATCACCGCACGATCCGCCAACGCTGCGTTAATTTTCGCACGCGAACTCTCGGGGAACGCGTCGAGTGCAGCGCCTATCAAGCTCGAGTCGGGCATGGGGGGAGGATAGCCAAGTTGTGCGCCGAGCGCTCAGTCGTCAACCAAGCTGACCGGGGAGCGCGACCGGGCGCTGGGAACGGAACATGCAGCAGCGCTTTCGATGCGAGTCGTTGTGCGCGACAATGAACCGATGGGGTCATGCTGGGGGAGCAGCTGATGGCTCGGGGTGCCAACGCTCTGGCGCGCAGGCTGTGGCCGATGTGCGTCATCGGCGCAGCGCTGACGTTCGCCCTGTCGGCGAGCGCAGCCCGTTCGCGGCTCACCGGGAGCCTGGTTTGGCACGAGCCGTCCAGTCGACCTCGGGCGGGGAGCGCCGCCAGCATCGCGGACGCGTTCCTGGTCCACCAGGGTGTCGGGCTGGGTCTGCGCGGCGTCCAGCTGACGCGACACGGCGATCTCGAGTTGCACGGGGCGCACGTCCTTCGCTACCAACAGCGTCACGGCGGCGTCCCGGTATACGGCGCCGGGCTCGCGCTCTGGGTGGACGCAGATGGCCGTGTGCGCGCGCTGGTCGGGGACGTCGCGCCGGTCAGTGGGGACTCGACGCCAGCCATCTCGAGGCAGCGAGCCTCGAGCCGCGTCGCGGCGCTCGCAGGCCCGTCCGGCGTCTCCGGCGGCGCCCCGGAGCTGATGTGGTGGCGCGGAGCCAGTGGGCAGGCGCGGCTGGTCTGGCGGATCGACTCGCTGACGACGAACGGCGCTGAACGTTTCCTTGTGGATGCAAAAACTGGCGGCTGGGTCAAGCGCTTGGCGCTCGGTCGCAGCGTGCTGGGTCGTGTCAGTCGGGGTGGCAGCTTGACCGAGCCGGCCTACGTCGACGTGGAGCTCGACGCGCTGGACCTCGGGAGCCCCCAGCGCTTGCGAGGCTGGGGCGGCGCGCTAGACGTCGCGAACTACGTGGACGGCGGGTTTCTCCAGGGGCACGTCGACTACGAGCAGACGCTGGGGCCAGGGCCTGGCGGCGATTTTCTCTTCATGCCGCCCAAGAGTCCCCTGGACGCTCAGGATGCCTTCGCGCAGGTGAGCCTCTACGAGCAGATGTCTCGCATGCGGCGCGCCTACGAGCGGCTGGGAGTCGACTTCACGTCCGCCAAATGGCGCTTGCTGGTCGTCGCGAACATGCAAGAGAACGGCGCTCCCTTCGACAACGCGTACTTCGCGCCGCTCGACATGGGAGGGACGCTCGCGGCTCCGAATTTCATCGGCATCGGGCAAGGGTCGCTGGGTGACTTCGCGGTCGACGCCGACGTGGCGATGCACGAGTTCACTCACTACGTCACCCACAACTCGATCAACTTCAACCAGGGCTGGTACTGGACCAATGAGTTTGGGCTCTCGCCCTGGGCCAGCGCGATCGACGAGGGCTTGGCGGACTACTTCATGGCTTCGGAGACGAACGACCCGGTGGTGGGTGACACCGTCCTGGAGGCGTACGGTCTGGTTCGCCGCCTGGACGACGCCTCGAAGCGCTGCCCGGGCGATCTCGGTGGCGAGCCTCACGCGGATGGGGAGCTGATCGGGAGTCTGGGCTGGACCTTGCACCAGCGGTTCGGGCAGGCGCGTGCGGATCGCCTGATGTGGAGCGCCGCGACGCTGCTCGGTCCGGATGCCACCCTCGGAGACTTTGCTCGCGGCCTGGAGTTGGCGGCGGAAGACCTCCAAGGCCGCGGCGAGTTCAGCGAGGCGGAGCGGACCGTGCTGGACATGCTGGTCATGCAGCGGGGGCTGGACGACTGCGACGCGGTGCTGGACGTGAGCCCAGCCTCTCCGCGCCATGTCCTGCTCGCCACCGGGGGAGAAGGCCTGGGTTATGAGTGCGGAGAGCTGCGCAATCAGGGCTACTTCCAGCAGTCCCTGTTTCAGTTCAGGGTGACCCCTCCTGGCGGCGCCACCGGGATGAAGCTGCGGGTGGAGCTGCTGTCGGGCTCGCCTGCACACCTGAGCTGGAGCCTGTTTGCTCGCGGTGGCGAACACATCGGGATGAACGACGACGGTTTCCTGCCTCGCGTCGAGTCCTTCAATTATTCCGTAAGGAATATAACGACGCGCTCGGCCGAGCTGGTGATCGACGACACGCGTCTGCCTGCCTTCGACCCCGAGCAGGCCTACTTCTTCAGCATCGAACATCAGAACTGCATCACCAGCGAAGCCGTGGTCAGCGTCGAGTACACCTGGAGCCCGTCATCGGGAGGTGCTGGCGGTGTGGGTGGAAGCGCCGGGGGTGAGAGCGGAGCTGGTGCTGGTGGTGCCATCGGCGGGCATGGCAACGGGGGTGAAGGCGAACAGGGCGGGCAGCCCGTCGACTGGGAGGACGTGGAGAGGCGCTCGTCCGGCTGCGGCTGCGCGGTCCCCAGGCGCGGAGCACCCCCGATCAAGCTCGTCTTCCCGCTGCTCGGGCTGGCGCTGCTGGTCCGCCGTCGAAGCTGAGTCGAGACGCGCCTTCAGGGAGCCAGTAAACCACCGCTCGCCGCGCTTCAGGGGAGTACGCTCCAGCCAATGGCGAGTATCCAGCGTGCGATCGAGGCGTTTCGCGAACTTCAGGCCCGGGACCCCAATCGTGTCCAGGTTGGGGGCGAGCTGCGCCCCAAGGCACTGGTCGAGGCCGAGCGTCTCGCGAGCTGGGTGGAGCGCCTCGCGCCCGACGCCGGCGCTGCCCTGCGCATCGCGCCCTACTGTCAGCACCTCGAGCGCTGGAGGCTTCCGCGCAGTGACTTCCCCGATGGCCGCAAGGGCTACATCGCCTGGCGTACCAACCTCGCAAAATACCATGCGGAAAAATCTGGTCAAGTGCTCATGGAGCTCGGCTTCGAGCCCGCCGTGATCCAGGCCGTCCAGCGCATCAACCTCAAGAAGGGTCTGGGGCAGGCGTCGGACGCTCAGGTGATGGAGGACGCGCTATGCTTGTGCTTTCTCGAGTTCGAGCTCGCGGCCTTCGCTGCCAAGCACCCGCGGGAGAAGCTCGTCGACATCATCCAGAAGACCTGGCGCAAGATGAGCGACGTGGGGCATCAGCAGGCTTCGTCGCTGCCCCTCACCCCCGAACTCTCCGCGCTCGTACGGGAAGCGCTCGCATAGCGAAATAGAGGAGAGCCGCATCCCCTCTGCAAAGGATGCGGCTCTCGATGACGTAGACGCCGCTTGGACAACGCCGACGTCGCTTGGCGACCTTGACTGACTGGACTCACCACCCGGGGGGCGGTTCTGCGAACTGACCCGGGAAGGGATCTGCGGAGTTGCGCCGGCGCACCTCGTCGGGGCCCCAGCCCCAGCTCGAGCCGCGCTCGTGGAAGAACGCGATGCCGATCACACCGACGTTGCGCGCCTTGCCCTTGCGCGCCGCGTAGGAGCCGCCGACGCTGCCGAAACGGAAGGAAGCCACCGTCTCCGTGCTCTGCCGGAATCCGTCGATTTCTACCGTGGAAAATGGACTGACGATGTAGCCGCGCTTGGAGAAGGAACCATCGCGGCCGTCGATCACGTCGAGACCGTCCACCGTGGCGACCGCCTCGATGCGCGAGCCGGTGTTGTTCTTGATCTGGATGACGTAGCGCTGACCGTTCTGGCCAACGATGAAGTTCTTGCCGCCGCTCTCCATCCCGGGCAGCGGGCGCCCGTTCTCGTCGATCAAGCGTACCAAGAGCGCGCCGCCAGCGACCGACACGACCCCTTGCTCGGCGCTGACGAAGCCTCGTCCACCCATGGCGCGAACCCCAGCGAGGTCGTTGTAGAAGAACGATGTGACGGCGGTCGGCGACGTGGGGTCGTCGCGGAAGAAGGGCGAGGTCGAGATGCGGCTGACCCGGCTCTCTCCCCAGGTCGTGCCGAGACCCGGGCGCTGCTTGGCAGGGGCTTCGTCGAAGTCGGCGCCGCCAGACTCGGCGCGCGCCGCGGACGCGGGGGGCGGCGAGGGCATGTCGGCGCTCGCGGATTCTTCAGCAGGTTCGAAGCTTCCGGGCTGGCCGTAGCTCTGCTGCGGGGCAGACGGAGGAGCACCTCCGGCACTGGGAGCACCACCGCCCGCACAGGCGAGGGTGATGAAGGCGGTTCCGAGGAGAAGGAGTTGAGGTCGCATGTTCCCGAAACGGGGGGGAGCAGGGGCTCTTACAGCCGCCTCGAGATTTTTCTCCGCTCAGCGCTGGCTCAG
>JAGQIY010000055.1 GCA_020430865.1 Myxococcales bacterium | reverse complement strand
CACGGTCTTCCCGCGCAGCGTTGGGGCCTTCTTCAGGGGGCGCCGGCTGACCTGGAAGAACGCCTCCGCGCTGTCCAGGATGGCCACCGCGCTGGCCCGATCGAGTTCCGTTATCGAAAGCAGGTGTCGCAGGCGGAGGTCAGTCACGGGAGAGCTCGCTCATTGATTGGAGGGTTCGATCAGCCAGGCCTCGAGGCCCTGCTCGGACTCGCGTACGTCGACCCGGGCTTCGCGCGACAGCTCGATGCGCCGCACGCAGTAGTCGGGTTGGATCGGTAGCTCGCGCCCGAAACGGTCCACGAGCGTCGCGAGCTCGATGCGAGTCGGTCTGCCGTAGTCCATCAGAGCATCGATGGCGGCCCGCACGGTCCGACCGGTGAAGCAGACGTCGTCGACCAGAATCACGCGGCGCCCCTCCAGACTCACTGGGATCTGGCTGGGCCCGATGCGGGGGTTGGGGAGCGCCGTCGCAGCATCGTCGCGATACAGCGTGATGTCGACGCTACCGAGGGGAGGGGGATCGCCGCTCTCGAGCTTGCCCATCCACTCGGCCAGGCGTCTGGCGATGGGCTCGCCGCCACGCCGAATCCCCACCAGGAGTAGGGGCTCCTCGTGGTTGATGGAGCGCTCGAGGATCTCCCCCGCCATGCGCCTCAGGCCTCGCTCCGAAGCGCTCGAGTCGAGCAGCCGCCGGGGCCCGCCAGACGGCGGCACGGAGGGCGGAACGGACTCTCTGGCAGACATCGAGTCGTCTGGTAGATCAGGCCGCCTCGCGCTTCAAGCGTCGGCCGCCGAACCGTCGTCCACCTGACCTCCTGCGGCGATTCAAGGACACTAGTTCAGCCAGCGGCCGTCAGGACCCTTGTCGTCGTCGTCTTTGCTGCGGCCGCCCTCGATCACCCTGAAGTTCGACTTGGCCACCCGCTTCTTGCGATCGGCGGTCTCTCGCCCGACCTGGGCGTCGAGCTGGCGCAGTCGAAAGCGCAGCCACGCGCGCCGGAGAGGCGAGGGGGTACCCCCGCCCAGCAGCCAACCCGCGAACATGCCGCCGAATGGTGACAGCAGACCCTCGGGGGCGTTGCTCAGCCAGAGCACACGGAGCACGCTCATCGCGATCACGAAGCCGAGCAGCATGCCAGAGGTCACTGGCAGGACGAAGAACAGGCGCACCGTTTGCCCACGGAAACTCAGCGCCCAGGCGACGGCGACGGCCTCGATGACGGGTGCGGCGCCGTACCAGTAAGCGGGTACGAGCTGTGCCGAGAACCTGGCGGGCAGCAGCAGCTCGAGCAGCGCTTGCATGGTGTAGGCGATCAAGCCCGAGAAGAACAGGAAGCGCAGGGTGCGCTTGGAGCCCCACTGCGACTCGAGCTGTGGGGTGAGGAAGAACAGACCGATCAGCGCGAACAGCAGGTGGCTGACGGTTCCTCGCGGCTCGTGCATCCAGGGCGCAGTGACCAGGCGCCAGACCTGGCCCTGGAGGATCTTCTCCGTGTTCCCGCACAAGGCGTAGAACAGCTCCGCGCTGGCGCCGCCGAAGTTGATTGCCACGGCGAAGGCGACATTGACCGCAAGCAACGCGAGCAGCACGCCCTTGAGCGCCTTGCCCGGCATTTGCAGGCCACCGCTGACTTGCATCCCATCGCCACCTGGGCGGCTCATATGCTTCTCGTAGCTTCCTTGGCGTGAAACCGCAAACCGCGCGCTGCGGATACCGCTACGCCGTGCGCTTCTGGGGTGTGTATGAGGTGCAGGGAGTCAGTT
>JAGQIY010000647.1 GCA_020430865.1 Myxococcales bacterium | reverse complement strand
CGCCAAACCGCTTCATATGAGCAGGTGGGCAAATGTCCCACCTGTCGCCTGCCAAGGATCATCTTGGCCGATCCCACCGGGATCACCTTGCCCGATCCCGCCGCGATCACCTTGCCCGGCACCGACCCGATCACCCCCGCCGGTCTGTAACAGTCCAATGCCGAGGCGGGTGGTGATTACGTCGGGTTCCAACGTTTCTCCGTAGACCGCGAGTGCAAAGCCCACTTCGTTTACCAGACCACCAACCTCGCCAACGATGTGAGGCGGAAGGATCTCGCCCGAGTTCCGGCGTGGCCCAACAGGCTCTGACCCCATGGTCACCTTCGACGACGGCGACATGAGGAACATCTCAGTGTGGAAGCGGATGCTGTGGAGCGCCTTCTCGGTCTTGGGTCGACGGCTGCCCGTGCTGCGCGCCCACATTTCGTATCGCACAGGCAGGTACAGGGACGCGAAGTGGAGCGCGGCGACGAGACGGGCGGGAAGGTCTTGCTCTCCACCCCACACACTGCGGGCGCGCGAAAGAAGGGAGAGGTACTTCGACTCCCAGTTTGGGAGCAGCGTGCCGTGATCCACCAACGATGCGGCCGCGCAACCAGCACCGAGGCAGTGGTCGAACAGGTTGTCAGCAAGTTTCTCGTCGCCAGCGCTCATCGATTTGTCCGCACAACGTCTCGCGAATCAGCTGCGGGCTCAAGAGGGAGGTGGCCCGAAGGGCCGCCGACCGAAGGAGACCGACTGCTGCATTCGCTTGTTCTGCGGCCTCGTCACGGGGCGTTCATCTCAAGCCACTCGGCATCGGCGAGGTCCTGCACCCGTCCGACCGCCTTCTTGTTCCGTATGAGGATGTCCCGCGAGAGCACGGCGACAGGTTCCCCCTCGAACGTAGTCGCGACGCGAGCGGCCCGGCCTCGTCGAAAGTGGTGGCCATGAGCTCAGTGAGGATGTCGATGCGAACGGGCTCGACGCCTATCTGGAAAACGATGCCAGGTTTGGCGAAGTCTTCTTCGGTCAGGTCGAAGAGAGGGCCGCCGAAGTCGGAGATGGCCGCAAGGACACGCGGAGCGTTTTCCGGCGACGGGCGAATCCAGACGTCGAGGTCCTTGGTCGCGCGGATGCGCCCATGAGCGGCAAGGGCGTGAGCCCCTACGACGATGAACTCAACCCCGTGGGCGTTGAACTCGGCCAACAGTTCTTTGAAGTCGGAGCTCATCGTCGGAGTGGCGCCAGTGTGCGCAGAGGCGCGTGAGCTCCCAGACCATGGAGATGCGCTGCTCCGGCGTCATGCTGCGCCAGTCGTCATCCACCGGCTCAGGGTCGCCGGGCCGGATGACCCGGCCGGTGACCACGCGGCGCTTGCTAGTCTCGCTCACGACACGAGTATAGCCGACACGCGCCCGAGGGGATCGAGCCAAGCGACCACCGCGTTGCGGCAGCCAGGTCCGCAGAACGTCTCACGATTCAGCTGCAGGCGCGAGAGGGAGGCGCGGAGCGCCGACCGTCGCGACTGTCTGCTGCAATCGGTTGTTGGCCGGCGACGTGGACCCAGGCGT
>JAGQIY010000646.1 GCA_020430865.1 Myxococcales bacterium | reverse complement strand
GACGCCCTGGAACTGCACGTCGAGCTCGGCGATTGCCTCGGGCTCTAGCCAGGGGAGCCCCGAGCGTCAGACGTCGAGCATGTGGTTCGGGGCGACCGGGATCTTCGACGACAAGGCGTCGACCTCCCGCTCCAGGGACTGGGTGATGGCGCGCGTGAGGTCGCCGCTGGACACGACGCCCACGAGCTGGTCGTCATCGAGCACGGGGAGGTGCCGTACGCGTTGCTCGGTGACTCGACGCATCGCTTCCTGCAGCGATGTGTGCGGAGTGACGGTGACCAAGCCGCGGGTCATCACGTCGCTAACGAGCGTCGCGTCGGGCTCCAGGTGTTGTCCTACCACGCGGAAAAGCACGTCGCGCTCCGTGACGATACCCAGCAACACGCCCTCATCCATCACCAGCAGCGCGCCGATGTTGTAGCGGTTCATCAAGCGCACCGCATCGGTGACACAGGCGTACGGCGTTACTGTGCGGATACGATGTGGCTTGGCTGCGAGGATGTCGCTGATGATGATGGTCTCCATGGTTCCCCCTGGGTTGTTTGTGCTTGCTTGATGTCCCCCTGAGTCCGCCTCACCGACGATCTCTGGACGCAGTGTCCGTGGATCCTCGGGATCGGTCTGGTTGACTCGGGCGATGACGAGCGCCGCGAGTTCTGCTGGATGGTAAGGGGGAAAGGCTGGTTCGGGGATGGGTTGAATGCGACTCACCGCGATGCCGTGTGTCGCTCGTTCAGGCACCAAGGGCCAGCTCGCGGCATCGAGTGCTCCGGGATGTGGCACGCGTTCTGCCCTTCGATGCTCACGCGCGGCGCGTGCGGACCCGAGCGGCGCGCTCGCGACGCCCGTGTCGCCTGGCGTTCGTGGAGGATCTAGGGCTTTCCGTCGTGCTCAGCACACGGCGTCGGGCGGCTATTCCCCTTGGCGCAGCCTGTTCGCTTCGAGCGGGCTGCCGAGAGGGATCGATTGCATATGGAAAATACGGCGGGCGCCGAGCCTCGGGACAGCGTGGTGCAGCACCGCCGCGCTCCGTGTCAGCACTGCTGAACCGAGCAGCAGCGTGTCATTGGCGGGGCCCGAGGTCGCAACTCGCCTCGCGCGCCGACGTGGCGCGGGTCCGAAGACTCTCATCATCGGACCCGCGGGGGTTGGCTGAGCGAGGGGTCACTCCGCCGGTTGTGGCTTGGCGCTGGCAGCCTGCTGTGCTCTGCGCTCGGCGCGCGCGACGGCCTTGGCATGGTCTTGTTCTTCTCGTTCCGTGCCCACGTAGTGCTCGCGGGTCCCCATCACCCAATCGAACCAGGGCTTGGTCACACACCAGTTCTTGTGTTGGTCGGGGCCCATGTGGTGGTCGTAGTGCCAGGGCAAATGCTCCCGGGCCCAAGCCGGGTCCAGATGAGAGCGCTTGTGAACCCGGTAGTAATTGAACGCGCAGTAGTACGCCGTACCGACGAAGAAGGGGGCCACGGGCAGCAGCGGCGTGACCGCGGCGCTGGCGGCCGCCAAGGCCAGGAGCTCCTTGCCTTGCGCGTGCCAGCCGAGCGGCGGGCGTTCGTAGTCGGGGTCGAACATCGCGTTCTTCCGCGAGTGCCCATGGTGCTCGTGCCAGTGGAACGCCCAGAAACTGCGCTTGCTCCTGCCGAGACCGTGGAGCACGTGCTTGTGAACCGCCCACTCGAAGGCGTTTGCCGCCAGCAATGCCAAGGGGATGCCAATCATCGCTTCCTCCAAAGGGTGACTGAATAGTCACTCTTTGGTCCACCCGCGAGGTGAAGTCAAGCGTGAAGCGTTGTGCTCCAACGGTGACGACTTCCTTGCGTCGCCGCTGGAGCTATGGACTGGCTGTCGAGCAAGCCTGAAGAGTCAGACACACAGCGAGATGATGGGGGAGTGGAGGAGCGACACGTGAGCAGCGGGGTTTCCAAACCTGGCGACGACAATCTGTTCGAGCCCGGGCGAGTGCCGGAGCAGCGGCCGGGCAAGGCAGGCGGAAAGCGCGATCGCAATCGTCAGGAACGCACGCGTGCGTTGTGTGATGCTGCCCTGGTGGAATTTCTCGAACGAGGCGTCGAGCGCGTCACCGTCGACGAGATCACGAAAGCCGCTGGAGTCGCCAAGGGCAGCTTCTATCGCTACTTCGAGGACAAGTCGCAGGTGGTGGAGGCGCTGTTCGCGCCGCTTCGCAAGGAAGTGGAGATCGCACTGAGGGACTGCGGTCAGGCCCTGGCGGAGGCGCGTTCCACTGAAGCGCTCACCAGCGCCTATCAGGCGCTGGCGATGCAGATGGGCCAGGCAGCCCTGCGCGAGCCACGACTGG
>JAGQIY010000645.1 GCA_020430865.1 Myxococcales bacterium | reverse complement strand
CGGCCAGGATCTGGGCGCTGGTGCTGCTTCCCACCGTCTGGAGCAGGCTCTCGATGCTGAGCTCCGAGGGAGCCGCCGTGCGGTGCGTCTTGGACGCTGCTGATGAGGCGACTGCGGGCAAGGCCCGCAGTCGGCAGAGGACGTCCTGGTTGGCTGTGGGGCCGCTCATCGGACCAGCTCCATCACGCGCCCCGCGAGTTCGCTCCGAGCCGCACGGTCGGCGGCGTGAATCGGTCCCTTGGCCGCGCTGGTGAGTCCGTTGACCACGCCCCACACGGTGAAGTCACCGGGGTTGAGGGGGTCTCGAACCAGCTCCACCGCTTCGCGAGCATCGGCAGCGGAGAGCCGGAACCCCCGCTGCACGCGCTGAGCTGCCCGCACGTCCTCGTCCGGACCGGCAGACACGAAGCGCGTCTCCTTGGCGCGCTGGAACACGTCCAGCTCCGCGTCGGTGATCGTCGCGCCCAGGCCCATGAGCTCCTTGCGGAACGCACGCACCAGCTCACGAACGGAGCCCATGTGCCGCGCGCGCTGGGCCTTGATGTCCGTGGGGTTCCAGATCAGGAAGTTGGCACACATCTCCCGGAACCAGAAGGTGCTGAAGCCGAAGCTCTTTGCACCGACCTCGCTGTTGAAGACCATCACGCCCTTGCGCAGGCCGCCGAAGCCGTCGTCACCGGGCTGTTGGTCCCCGTAGAAGAACGCGAACATGTCGCGGTCGCCCCGGAAGAGCGCAGGCTTCGTGGTGCCCAGGGCATTGGTGCCGTACACATCGGTGTTGATGGTCGGCATCGCCGGGATGAACCCCGAGGGGAGCAGCCAGCGGTCGACCTCCTGGAGGATGTCCGCGTCCCAGACACGCTCGTAGCGATCGCTGGTGACGCAGCGCAGCCGATCGCCATCAACCAGCCCCACCTTGTAGCGCTTCGTGCGCGGGAAGGTCTGGTTGAGGACCTGGGCGCGAGTCGCACCCTCGAGGCGCTTGAGCACGGGCATGGGCACGCGGCAGAGTGCCGCGAGCTGGCCCAGGCAGAAGTGGGTAAGGCGCAGCAGCTGGTCGCCGAAGCGAACGTGCTGGCCATCGTCGTCGAATTCGATCGACGTGTCCTTCGCATCCACCTCGACGCACCTCAGCTTCTGCTGGGACGCATCTACGGTGAGCGACCTGAAGTCGGGGAAGTGCTCGTCCTGGGGACGGCTGAACAGCTCGCTTCGAGCCGCGGTCAACACGGACATACATGCTCCTCGTGAAAGAAGTAGTGGATGCTTCACACACCCGTTGGAGGGGTCTCACGATCGTGAGATGGATCAACTCCCCTTGATGACGACGAGTGTGATCTGGCGTGGCATGGTCAGGCGTCGTACGTGGCTCGACGCAGCGTTCGCTAGCGGATCGAGGCCACAGGAGGTCGCAACACCATGACGCACCCTGAGCTGCAGATCACGTTCCGGCGCACGTTTGGCAAGGGAGGCGAAGAGTGCAAGGCGCTGTTCGAGCGCCTCCGACCCTTGATCGACGAGTTCGCT
>JAGQIY010000644.1 GCA_020430865.1 Myxococcales bacterium | reverse complement strand
GGAAGCGAATACGCGCGACAGACTGATTGAGGTTAGCCGGCTCAATGTCTTTCGGTGCGAGGGCTACCTCGCCCACGGTCCCGGCGATCGTGATCAGGTAGTCCTCGGAATGGATGCGCGCCCGAGCGTAGGGAGCCTCGATCTTGTGTGACACCCATTCGGTCCGTGCAGCGTCGACTGAGCCGTCGCGAAAGTCGACCGCGCGAATGAGCCTGACACCCTCCCCCGGCGCGACGAAGACACCCGGCTGCACGATCCCGTATGTGATTGGGGCCGATTCGGCGACCAATGAGTCGAGACGGGCCATCGGCAGTTGGCGCTCAGCAATCCGAGTCGCAGCTTCGACGAAGCGAGTCCCGTAGAACTTCGGGTCTAGGCGTTCTCGCAGCAGCCCAGGGGCGATCCGGTTGGCCTCCATCACTCCCCCCGCACGTACGCGCCGACAATGGCGGCCAGGTCGTTGGGAACTCCGGCGCCGTAGTCCTCGACGTTGCCCTTCACGACGTAACCGAGGGTGTCCGCGACGGCCATGAACACGTCGGTCTGCGGCTCGTCCTGGAACTTCTCGCCGTCGTCCTTCCGGGAGTGGCGCTTCTGTACGTAGAGCACGCTGGTCTTCGCGCCCGTGCCGGAGAGCTTGAAGGCGTCGGCCGGGAGGCTGATGACGCCGTTGACGATGGCCTTGCCGCCGTGGAACTCGCCGGTGGCCTCGTCCTTCGTGCCCATGATGTACTCCCGCACGTAGCGGTCGCCGGAGTTGCACAGCACGCCATCCGGCAGGACGATCAGGAGCCGCCCACCGGGCTTCAGGAGCTGCAGGCAGCGGTCGATGAACAACACCGCCGGGTCGGTGTTCGTCGACGCGTTGTTCCACACGCCCTTGCTGTTCGGCTTGCCCCCCATCGCGAGGCCGGTGACCGTCGGCGAGTAGTCGTAGCCACCGCCGCGACCGTCGCGCGGGGTGAGGTCCGAGCGGAAGGTCTCGAGGATCGCCTCCATGGCGGCCTCGTGGGCCTTCTTGGCTTCCTGCTGGTTCTTGTTGAACTTCGGCGTGCCGAAGGGCGGGTTCGTGCAGATGAGGTCGAAGGAGCCCGGCTCGAGCTGCCGGCTCGTGAGCGAGTTCTGGGTGTAGAAGATGCGGGCCTTCGGCGCGCCGAGGAGCGCCATGTTCACGCGCGCCAGCATCACCATCTGCGGCGACGAGTCGGCGCCGACGAACGAGTGCTCGCACATCTCCACGAAGAGCTTGCGGCGGGCCTCCTCGGTGGCGGTGGCCTTGCCGCCGATCTCGTCCAAGGTGCGCCGCAGGTGGCTGAGGGCCACGGAGAGGAAGCCGGCGCTGCCGCAGGTGGGATCGCAGAAGCGGAAGGCGGGGCGTCCCTTGCCGTCACGGGCGACGAGGCTCGCGGCGTCCTCGGTGCTCTCCTTGATGTCGTGGAAGGCGAGCGCCAGCATCGCCTGCTTCACCGGCGCCGGCGTGAGGTAGATGCCGAGGCCGCCCTTCGACTCGAAGTTGGCGCGGAGGAACACGTCGAAGGCGCGGCCGAGCACGTCGGCGGCGATGTCGGCGAGCGTGCCCTGCTTCTTGATGACCTCGCCCCGGTTGTCCGTGACCGGGCCGAGGTCCTGGATGAGCGAGAGCACCGCCTCGTAGTTGCCCGGCTGTGCGAGTCGCAGGTGGACGTTCTTGTCGAAGATCGGGTGCTGCTCGCCGGCGTCGTCCGTCACGACGTAGTCGGGGTGCAGCTTGAAGTGCTCGAACGCCGACTGGATCTCGGCCACCGCCGCGGCGCCGCCCGCCTTCACGTGGGCCGCGGTGAACACGTTCTTGAGGTCGAGCTTCTTGCCGTTGTGATCGAAGGTCAGCGCACCCTCGTGGTGCAGCCGGAACGACTCGAGGAAGAGGAGCTTCGCCACCTCCTCGATGATGTCGTTCTTGCCGTTCACCCGGTCCTTGTGCGTCTGGTAGATGCGCTCGTGCAGGGCGTTGAAGCCCTTCATCAGGCGGTCG
>JAGQIY010000643.1 GCA_020430865.1 Myxococcales bacterium | reverse complement strand
CGACTTCGAGATGGCCAAGGACAAGGTCCTGATGGGCACCGAGCGCAAGTCGATGGTGATGAGCGAGACCGAGCGCCGCACGGCGGCCTGGCACGAGGCTGGGCACACGCTGGTGGGCATGCTCGTCGACGGGAACGACCCGGTTCACAAGGTGTCCATCATCCCCCGCGGCGCCGCCCTCGGCGTGACGATGTTCCTGCCCCAGGAGGATCGCCACCTGATGACTCGCAAGCAGACCCTGGCGCGCATCGCGATGGCCCTCGGTGGGCGTGTTGCCGAGGAGCTGGTCTTCACCGAGATCACCACCGGCGCTCAGGACGACATCAAGCGCGCCACGGGTATGGCCCGTTCGATGGTGTGTGAGCACGGCATGACCGATGCCCTCGGTCCCATCGCCTACGGGGAGCAGGAAGAGAGCATCTTCCTCGGCCGTGAAATGGCGTCGCGCCGCGACGACTACTCTGACGACACGGCTCGTCAAATCGACAAGGAACTGCGCAAGATCATCGAGGAGCAGTACTCGCTGGCCAAGCGCACCCTGGAGGAGAACCGCGACGCGCTCGATCGGGTGGCGGAAGCCCTGCTGGAGCGCGAGACGCTGAGCTCCGAGGAGATCCGCTGCGCGATCAAGGGTGAGCCACTGCCCGAGCGCCCGAAGGTGCTGATCCCGCGCTGGACCGACAAGCGTCGAGAGAGCAGCGAGAAGAAGCGCCCGGCGAGCATCTTCGGCGCGCCCAAGCCCGCCCCGAGCGCCTGAGCAGGAGCGTCCGAGAGGACGCGAAACAAGCCTGGCCCCGCACTCCACCCAGCCTCCAGGGAGTCGCGGGGCCGAGGCTTTTCGTGGTTCCTCGGAGTTTGGGGGTGAGTCGCGCCGGTGCTACCCCGCTTCAGCCGCGAGTTTCCGCGCGAGATCGAGCAACGGGCCCTTGCGGTTCAAGCTCGGCTCGTCGGTGACGTGATCCAGCAGCTGGTCGAGCAACAGGCCCAGGTGCTTGCCAGGCGCCAGTCCCAGCGCTTGCATCAAGTCCTTGCCACCGACGGCCAGGTCCCGTGTGGACAACACCACTCCAGCCGCGAGCTCGCGCTCCACGTGTTCGCGCAGCTGCCAGAGGTCCGGAGGCCAGCCCGCCATGCCAGGAACGGCTGACGACGCGAGGTAGTCAGCGCGCGCGAGCTCCCATAGCTGCGGTAGCACGTCAACGCCCACCGCGCGCAACCAGCGCCGCAGCGTCGGGCCGTCTTCGAGTTTCCGGTACTCGATCACGTGGTGCCTCACCAGCGCCACGACGCGCTCGCGCTCGGCGTTCGAGAAGCGCAGCCGGGAGCAGACGTCGTCGGCGATCGTCGCCCCCAACGCGCCGTGGATTCGCGCGTCATCGGTGGCCTCGAGTCGTGGTTCGCCGACGTCGTGGAGCAGCGCCGCCGTGCGCAGCACTGGATCCGCAGGGCACGCGTCGACGACACGCATCAAGTGATCCCAGATCGGCCCCGAGAGCCGAGCGTGCCCGCTCTCGAACTCGGCACAGCTGAACAGCTCCGGCACGCTCACTTCCAGCATGCCGTGCTCCAGCATGACCTGGAAGCCACGACTGGGTTGCTCGGTCTTGAGGGTCTTCATCCACTCGTCGCGGATACGCTCCGGGCTGACCTTGCGATAGGTGTCGAGGGACGGGCGAATCGCCGCCGCCGTCTGCGTCTCCAGCGTCATGCCCAACGAGGCCACGAAGCGCGCCGCTCGCAGCACCCGAAGCCCGTCCTCGTCGAAGCGCTCCTTCGCGACGCCCACCGCTCGCAGCAGCCGGCGCTCCAGATCCGAGGCGCCGCCGAAGGGATCGATGAGCTGCTCTTCCAGCGGATCGTAAGCGATCGCGTTCACGGTGAAGTCACGACGAGCTAAATCTGCACGGATATCATCTACGAAGTAGACCTGGTCAGGGCGGCGGCCGTCGCTGTAGGTCGTCTCGCCGCGCAGCGTGGTGACCTCGTAGCCGACGCCTGACAGCAGCACCGTGACGGTGCCGTG
>JAGQIY010000642.1 GCA_020430865.1 Myxococcales bacterium | reverse complement strand
GCCCTCGAGGTCGCGGGGCTCGAGACGGATCAAGGCGACTGGGCCGTGCCGCATGAGGCACATCTGCGGCTTAGTTTCCACGGGTCCCAGGGCCTGAAGATCGCGATAGATAGCTCCCGTCTCAACATCGAGCGCTACGGCAACACCTCCAGCGCCTCGATCCCGATCGCGCTCGACGAAGCCGTGCGCGATGGCCGCATCAAGCCGGGGCAGACCGTGCTGATGTGCGCCCTCGGCGCCGGGATCTCCTGGGCGAGCGCGCTCGCCCGGATGTAGGGTCTCGCGTCAGCCGAGGTACGCAAGGCCCGCCTGGCGAATCGTTGCGCCGTGGGTTTCGTGGCGCGCGGCGCCTGGGCTAAGGTCCGCGTCGGCAACGTCACCTCGTTCAACGAGCGCTCAGGCGCTCTACGGAGATTCTCGATGGCAGTCGCGTGGTTGTTTCCCGGTCAGGGCACTCAGTTCGTCGGTATGGGCAAGAGCCTGTTCGACGAGAGCGAGGCAGCGCGCGAGGTGTTCGAGCGCGCGAACGAGGCGCTCGGGTTCTCCATCAGCAAGCTCTGCTTCGAAGGTCCGGAGAGCGACCTCGTGCTGACCAAGAACACGCAGCCGGCGATCGTCACCGCGAGCATGGCCGCGCTCGCGGCGCTGCGGGAGCTGGCGCCCGAACTACCAGCACCCAGCGTCGCTGCGGGGCACTCCCTGGGCGAGTACAGCGCGCTGGTTGCGGCCTCGGCGCTCAGCCTCGAGGACGCCGTACGTCTGGTCCACCTGCGGGGCAAGGCGATGCAGGAGGCCGTCCCAGAGGGCAAGGGCGCGATGGCGGCCATCCTGGGCGGAGACGCCGAGGCCGTCGAGGATCTTTGCCGCGCGGCACAAGATCACGGCAGCGTGTCGCCGGCGAACTTCAACGCGCCGGGTCAGATCGTGATCGCAGGCTCGAGCGAAGGCGTGGCGCGCGCTTCGCAGCTCGCGGGAGAGCGCAAGCTCAAGGCGATCCCGCTCAAGGTCAGCGCGCCGTTCCATTGCAGCCTGATGGAACCCGCCGCCCGCGCCGTGGAGCGCGCCTTGAGCGATATCCGTATCGCCCCGCTCGCGTTCCCCGTCGTGAGCAACGTCGAGGCCGAACCCAACCAGGACAGCGCTCGGGTCGCCGAGCTACTGGTCAAGCAGATCGACGGGCCGGTGCTGTGGGACCAGAGCGTGCGCTACATGCGAGGCCAGGGAGTCGATCAGGCACTGGAAATCGGGCCCAAGAACGTGCTCGCCGGCCTGGTGCGGAAGATCGACAAGGCACTCAAGGTGCAGTCCGTGTTCGAGATGGACGCCCTGCGCAAGCTCTCGGAAACACTCTGAGCGCGTGCTGGCGCTGGCCTGTTGGCGAGCCCAGCTCCACACGGCGCGAAGTCCGCAACACACCGGCGCATGACGCGCTGAGCTGAAGCGATGCGCCACGCCCGCAAAACCCAATCCAGGTCGCGGAGGCGTTCGGTGCACGCATCGCGAAGCGGAGTTCGCACGCGCCCGAGACGCCCTCGAGCGGGGCTCGGGGCCGCACTATCGAGGCGCTGACGAAGCGGAAACGCCCGCCGACCGGTTTGCGCTTCCTCCCAACTTTCACCCTTGTTTTCTGCGTGCACGTGGTAAACAGGCGCGCCCTGTCACGGGGGAGAGCATGTTCGATCTGAAGTCCAGAGTAGCAGTGGTCACCGGTGGCTCACGCGG
>JAGQIY010000054.1 GCA_020430865.1 Myxococcales bacterium | reverse complement strand
CGAGGCGCGGCCGCGAGCAACCAGAGCGCGCCGTTGCCGGCGGCGCCGATGAGCAGCAGGCTCACCAGCATGGCCCGTCGCGGGAGTCGCGCGAACCAGCGCTCGTGCAGGTAGGACGCCGCCACCACCAGGCCGCCCATGACGAGGTAGACGATGGGAAGGCGTTCAGCGCTGAGGTTGCTCAGAAACAGCGCGTCGCGTGCCGTCTCGAGCATCGCGTGTGCAGCCATCGCCAACATCAGAACGACGAAACCCATGCGACTCGAGTCTCGGCGTCGGGCGCCAGTGGCTTCGAGAGGCACGGGTTGATTGGGGTTGGAGCTCATGGGGGTCGGGGAGACGGCGCCTCACTCGGCCGTCCCAATGCTCCCGGGTGGAGCGGCACTCGACCCCCGAGCGCGTATCGCCTGCTGCGATCGTCACGTCGGGGGTCGAGTCAGAGACGCGACGGATCGCCGCTAATCTTCGTCTTCGGTCGCTTCGCCGACCGAGTCGCCAGCGCTCTCCACTGCATCACCGGTGGCGTCCACCGCGTCCTCTGCGCCCTGTTCCACGTCCTCGGCAGCATCGTCGACGGTCTCGCCGGCGTTCTCCATGGGACCCTCGCTCGGCTCGTCGACGTGCTTCTGGTCGCTCGAGCACCCCATGTTGAAGGCCAGGGCGCTGAACATGGCGAGCGTGGTTAGCTTTGCGGTTCGGTACTTCAAGACTTCCTCCTGCTACTTGCTGATGTGAATTTCCACGCGGCGATTATTCGCGCGACCTTCGGGCGTACTGTTGTCGGCGATCGGCGAGGTCTCGCCCTTGCCCTCCGCTTGCACCTGCTGCGGATCGACGCCCTGGCTGACCAGGTACTGGCGAACTGACGCAGCCCGGTCGAGCGACAGCTTGTAGTTCATCTTCTCGGCTCCACGGGAGTCGGTGTGACCCTCGATCACGATCTTGCGGCTGCTGTCCATCTCCTTCAGTGCGTTGGCGACCTTGTTCAGGCGCTCCTTCGCGATCGGGAGCAGGGCGCTCTTGCCGGTTTCGAAGAGCACGGAGCCTGAGAGCGTGATCACCGTCTCCCGCGCCTCTTCCTTGACGTTGGCGAGCTTGTCCAGGCTGGCGAGGGCGGCAGCTGCGCGTTCTTCTGCTTCCTTTCGGGCCCTTTCGCTCGCGCTCAAATCGGACTCCAGGGCAGCCTGGGTCTTCTCGAGCTCCGCCTTGCGCGCCTCGAGCTTCTCACGCTTGTCTTCGAGTTCGCCGACCTTGGCATCCTTCTTCTTCAGGTCCTCACGGACCGTGCCGAGGGCGTCGACTGTGTCTCGCAGCGCCTCTCGGGTGCGGTCGAGATCGGCCTTCGCGGCGGCCCGCTGCTGCTTGAGCAGGCGCTGATACTCCGCGTCCGCGTCCGCAGCGCTCTCCTTCTGGATCTTCAGCTCGGCTTCGGCGTCGGCGAGCGCGGCCTTGCGCTCGGCGATGTAGGCCAGGTGCTTCTCCTCGGTGGAGTTGTCGTCGGCCTTCTCCGCTTCAGCGAGGGCCTGCTTCGCGTCGAGCACGCGGGCTGGTGCGTAGCGCGCGGCGGCACCGTTCGCCGAGTGGTCGTACGCGGATCGCGCTTTCACCAGCTGCTCGGAGGGGCCGGTCGCCCCGCATGCGACGAGCAACGCCGCAGCGATACCAGTAAACGCCAGTGTTCTATGGGCCATCAGTTGTCCTCCTTCAGCTCTTCGACCTTCTTCCAGGCCTCTTGCGCCTCACCGCGTTCGTTGGCGGTGCGCGCCAGCTCCAGGGCGACTTGGGCGTCCATCTCGGCGCGTGCCAGCACCATGCGGGCGGTTTCGTTCTCGTCGTCCTCCATCAACCTTTCCGCGCGGCTAGCACCGTCGCGGGCGAGCTTCAGGTACACCGACGCGCTAGGGGCTCCGTCGGCGCCGACTTCCTCGGCGGCACGGATCGTCGCCTTGGCTTGGGTTAGGTCGTTCGTGGGTGGCTGACTACCAGCGCACGCGGGGAGGAGTGTCACACTTCCGAGCGTCGCCAGTAGAACGCCGACTTGCCTAAACTGCATATCGGGCTCCTTTCGCTGGCGAGTCATTGCGAGGAGCATGCCGAGGCGCACGGCGCTCGCCTGTTCGGCGACGGCTGTGGCAGGACATCGAGGAGCTTTGCTGCGAGTCTAGCGCAACCGGAGGGCTCTGGAGGGAGGCGAAGAGCCCCGAGAGATTTTCCGTGAGTCAAATTGGGTCGCGCCAAAGTGACCCAGCGACCGTGTGCGGTGTGCCGAGGCCGCGCGGTCTGGAGTGAGACGCATCGCCCCTAATCAGGAGCCAGTGTGTCTGGCGTGGCTCGCCCGAGGACGCTCGCTGGGCGCCGTTCTCCGTGGCACGGACCTTGAACCAACTGCCGGGTCAACCGATGGCGCTCCAGCGCGCAGCGTCGACTCACGGAGGAAGCAATGGCAATCAAGACTCAACTGATCAATCTCGGAATCCTCGTCCCCCTCTGCTGCGGTTCGTTCGTCGTCCTCGCCTGCGATGACACGGCTTCCGCCGTGAAGGACGAGACGAAGGAGGAGGCGCAGCAGATCGACAAGCAGACTGACGAGGCCCAGGAGGATCTCCAGAAGGCCAAGGCTGACATCAAGGAGGACCTGAAGGAGGCCAAGCAGGACGCCAAGCAAGACCTGAAGGAGACCAAGCAGGACATGAAGGAAGCGGCCGACGAAGCCGAGAAGAAGGTCGACGAGGTCGACAAGGACGTCGCCGAAGAGATCCGCGACGAGGACTGAGTCTGCCTCGCCTTGACGGCTCGAATCCGCCCGGCCAAAACCACGGAGTGGGCGACACGAACCCGGCGGACGAGTCCCGGCAGGCCGAGCGCGAGAGCGCTCGGCCGCACGGCGACCCGCGCGCGGAACCCGCGGACTCGACGGGAGAGATGCCGCGGGCGATGTTCTACCTGCTGCTGTTCATCGCGCTGCTGGGCGCGCTGGGCGGTGGTTTCGCCATCGCTCGCGCGCTGACGGAGCAGCCGAAGGAGCGCGTGGTCGAGGTCCGGGTCGGGGCACCAGTCCTCGAGAGCGTGCGCGAGCTGGCCCGCCTCGAGACCGTGTCTTTTCACATGGAAAGGGTGGTCGAGCTGAAGGACGAGCAGCGACCGGCGTTCGGACTCTTGAAGGCCGAGGACGCGATCCTGCTGGTCGCCGCCGCGGATGTCAGCGCCGGCGTCGATCTGAAGGGTCTGAAGGCCGAGGACGTCGAGGTCGATCGCGAAGCGCGGCGCGTGAAGCTCAGGCTGCCCGCGGCCAGCGTCTTCGACGTGACGTTGGACGAAGAGCACACGTACGTGCACTCCCGGACCACGGACTTGCTGGCGAAGCGCAAGCTCGACCTGGAAGGCCAGGCGCGCAGGCTAGCGGTGCAGGACCTCGAGCAGGCTGCCAAGAAGGCAGGCATTCTGAAGCGGGCGCAGAGCGGCGCCCAGCGCACCCTCGAGAGCCTGCTCAGGTCACTTGGCTACGAGCAGATCGAGATCGAGTTCGCCGAAGCCGCGCCTTGAGGCGCAGCTCGGGGGGGCGAGTCACTGGTTCTCACCCCCCGAACCCGCTGGCCTGGCCGCTGCAGCGCTGACCGTTTCCGTGAAGGAACACTACTCCGCGCTGGCGTCTTCGGCTGCCATGAACAGGCTGTCGAACTCGCTCACGGTGCGCGAGGCGCCTGGGTACTTTGGCAGGTAGTGCGCCATGCGGCGACGCTTCACGTCCAGGTAGCCCTCGGAGAAGGGATTCGGCTGGACGACCATCGGGATGCGATTGGTGACGTCCACGCCGAGGTCTTGCAGTCCTGCGACCTTCTCCGGGTTGTTCGTGATGAGCTGGATCGACTCGATGCCGAGGTGCTGGATCATGGCCGCCGCGACGTCATAGGTCCGAGCGTCGACGGGTAGATGCAACAGCTGGTTGGCTTCGATGGTGTCGGCGCCCTCGGCTTGCAGGGCGTACGCCTTGATCTTGTTGGCCAGGCCGATGCCACGACCCTCCTGGCGCAGGTAGAGCACCACGCCTTCACCCGTGCTCGCGACGTAGCGCTGCGCGCCTTCGAGCTGCTCACGACAGTCGCATTTGAGTGAGCCGAAGACCTCACTGGTCAGGCACTCGGAGTGAATGCGCAGAGGAACGTCACGCTTGCCGCGGACGTCGCCAACCACGAGCGCGAGGTGCTCATCGCTCAGCGCAGGATGCGGCTTCGGGCCATGCCAGTGAAAGACATGGAAGTCGAACACGCCGAAACGGGTAGGGACAGTCGCCTTGGCGAGCGCCTCTAGGCCTGGATACTTCTCGCTTGTCATCGGAGGGTGTCGGACTCGCAAGGGGCGGCAGCGTTCAGCTTCACTCCAGCGGAGCGCCACATGCGCTGGCTGGGATCGACCTCTAGTTGGCAACCACATCGCTCACGAGAACGGTCTTGGCGCTGAGCCATGCCCGCTCTGACGAGCGACTTCAATGCGGAGTTAACCTGGAGAATGGGACGCGGCCGCCGAATGGTCAAGGCTCGAGCCCCCGCCAAGCGAGGAAAAACCGCCAGATCTCCAGCACCTGGGGCGACCGCTTTTGTTCGGGGTCGGCGCTCGGCGAGCGAGCGACGGGCGCTGATTCGGCGAGGCTCAGGCGCTGCACATGCCGATGATCGCCTCCTCGAGCACCGCTCGGGGTGGGCGCGCGGATCCCCCCTTCAGCGCCCGATCGACGTCGGCCAGCCTGCTCAGCCAGGCTTCCAGATCCCGCGCGGGGATGCGGCGCACCTGGGCTTCCAGGTCCTTCGCCTTGAAGGGAGGTGCGCCGGCGGTCTTCGCTGCGTCGGCGGGAGACTGGCCCTGGCGCCGGGCAGACGCGAAGCCCAGCAACTGGCGCGCGGACCAGGCGAGCAAGCCGACCAGGCGCAGGCCGCGATCGTCGGGGTCGTACACGTCCGCGAGGGTCTTCATGCAGGCGGAGATGTCGCGGCGCGCGACGGCGTCTACCAGCTCGAACGCGCTGGCGCTGCTCAGTCGAACCACGCACTCGCCCACTGCCGCTTCGGTGACCTCGTTGCCTGGCCCGACATACAAGCACACGCGCTCCACCGCGTCGTCCAGTTGCGCCAGGTCCGCCCCGCCGATCGCCGCGATGAGCTCTGCAACGGGTCCCGAGATCTTGTTTCCGCGCTCACGCACGGCGCGCCCCACCCAGCCTGGTAGCTCGTGAGTCTTCGGTGGCTCGCATTCCACTAGCCAGCCTTCCTTCTTGGCCTGAGTGAACAACTTGCGCCGCTTGTCGAGGCTCGCGCTGGACAGCACCATGACGGTCGTTTCCGTGGGGTTTTGCGCGTAGTCGAGCAAGCGATCGAGATCGCTGCCGGACTTGCCGCCCTTGCCCTTGCTCTCCCAGCGGTCGATGTGCCGCACCAGCACCAGCCGCCGATCGCCCATCATCGGTAGCGTTCGCGCAGCGGAGATCGCGGCGTCTGCGGAGTGCTCGCCGCCGACCAGCTGATCGTCGTTGAGCCCCGGGATTCCGCCCCGCGTGGCGGCTTCGCGCAGTGCGCGGAGCACCGCGTCGTGCAAGAACCGCTCGCTGCCAAATACCAGGTACACCGGACGCAGCGTGCCGGATTTCGCTTCTTGGAGCGCTTGCTCGGGGGTCATCGGGGGGGAGGATATACTGCCAGCGCCCGTGGAGTCTCTGTGATCACGGCGCCACGCGGAGCGCTCACTGGATACGTTGAGGCTTCTGGGGGAGGTGCCTGAGCCCCATCCAGCCGATGGCGGCCAAGTGGCTGGCGACGACCTCCTTCTTGAAGCGTCGCGGATCGCTGCCCCACCACTGGCCGACCAGCGTCACCATCCCAATCAGCGCGTGAGCGTAGATGGGCGCGACCTTCGCATCGTAGCCGAGGGTCTTGAACTGCTCGTTGAAGATGTCCCGCACCCGGGTGCCCAGATCGCTGATCACGGATGGCATGCCGCGGCCGCGCATCTGCATCGGTGCGTCACGCGTCAACACCGCGAAGCCGTCGGGCTCGTCCTCCACGTAGGTGAGAAACGCCAGCACCGCCTGTTCGAAGCGTTGTCGTGGAGAGCCCTCGGCGATGGCGTCGCTGATGCGGAGATAGAGGGAGTCCATCTCGCGGTCCACGATGATCGCGTAGAGCCCCTCCTTGCCGCCGAAGTGCTCGTAGACGATGGGCTTGGATACCTTGGCCTCGCGCGCGATCTCCTCGACGGAGGTTGGCTCGTAGCCGTGCTTGGCGAACACCGCTCGCCCCACCTGGATCAGCTGGGCGCGGCGCTCGGCGTGGGTCATGCGCTTGCTCATGCAGCTCGTTCGTACAGCAGACTGCTACGAGCGCGAAAGTTGCTTGACCGTAGCCTACGATGGCGTAACTTACCTCTCCGTAACCTACGTCTTCGTAACCCCAAACGACGCTGGAGGTGAGCGATGTATTTCGTGCTCTGCGCGGCTGTGTTCCTGGCCGCATACACACTGAATGTATTAATGATTACAGTCGGTTATCATCGTGGACTGGCGCACGGTGCCGTGGCCCTGGGCCCAGGGCTGAAGCGCTTCGTGATCCGCTACGGCGCTTGGATCACTGGCCTCGATCCCAAGGCTTGGGTGGTGATGCACCGGCGGCACCACGCCTACTCGGACACGCCCGAGGATCCCCACAGTCCGAGCAACGTGGGTCTCCTGGGGATCCCCCTGGAGCAGCTGAAGAGCTACGAGCGCACCCTGGTCGGGCTCGCTCGCCAGGACCCCCGCCTGAAGGCGTTCACGCGCGGCCTCGATTTCGACATCAGCTGGATGAACCGCAAGCGCGTCTGGTGGATCCCGTACGGCGTTCACCTGGTCGTTGCCCTGGGGATCGGCGCGCTTGGTGGAGGCTGGCTGCTCGCGGCCGCCTACTACTTCGGGATGATGAGCCACCCGATCCAGGGTGGCCTCGTCAACGCGTTTGGTCACGCCCTCGGCGGGCGGAACTTCGAGACGGGTGATGACAGCCGCAACAACCTCACCGTCGCCTTCTTCGTCGCGGGTGAGGGACTGCAGAACAACCACCACGCCTACCCTCGATCCGCGAAGTTCAGCTACCGTGCCTGGGAGCCCGATGCGGGCTATCTCGCTTGCCGGCTGCTTCAAGCCGTCGGGTTGTTACGCATCGATAGCGAGCACTTGGTCCCCGCAGCGCCAAGTCCCACGCAGACGCTCCCCAGTTCGTAGTACCAGGAGCGTCGCAGGCGAGCGTGGCCAAGGCAGGGAGCCTGTAGTAAAGCCCCTGCCCGTGCCAACGTCCTCCCATCGCCAGCTGATTCGTGGCTTGGACGCGCTCCAGTCGGACGCCCCGAGCCTGGTGGCGATCGGCAATTTCGATGGGGTGCACAGAGGCCATCAGGCGGTGCTCGCCGCAGCCGCAGAGCGCGCGCGGGGGCGCGGCCTGGTGGCGCGGGTGCTGACCTTCGACCCCCATCCCCTCGAGGTCCTGGCAGGCTTGAAGCTCGACCGCTTGACGGACGAGGAGCGCAAGGCCCAGCTCATGGCACGGGTGAGTTCCGAGCTGTCGCTGGTCGTCGAGCCGTTCACTCGTGCGCTCGCGGCGAACACCCCCGAGCAGTTCGCGCGGGACTTCTTGCGAAACAAGCTCCACGCCGCTCATGTCATCGTGGGTGCCAACTTCCGTTTCGGCCAGGGCCGCGCTGGTGATCTGGCGACGCTCCAGGAGCTGGGCAAGCGCCATGGTTTCGATGCTCAGGCGGAGCCGCTGCTCGCCGATGGAGGGCAACCGATCTCGAGCTCGCGCATCCGTGACGCGTTGCGGGAAGGGCAGGTCGCCGAGGCGACGCTGCTGCTCGGGCGACCGCACTCGGCTAGCGGGAGAGTCATCGAAGGCGACCAGCGGGGGCGCACGATTGGTTTCCCTACGGCAAATATCGCCGGAGCGCTGGAGATGTTGCCTCCACATGGTGTGTACGCCTGTCTGGTGGACGACATCAGCGCCGCCGCGCCGGGGCGCGCGCTGGGGACGGCGGTGACCAACTTGGGAGTTCGGCCGACGGTGAAGACCGAGGGCGCACTGAGCCTCGAAGTGCACCTCCTCGACCACGCGCCAGGCAGCGGTCGGAGCGGTGCGTTCTCGGAGGATCTGTATGGGCACCGCCTGCGCGTGCACTTCGTCGAGCGTCTGCGCGAGGAGCGCAAGTTCGATGGTCTCCCGGCGCTGATGGCGCAGATCCAGAGCGACGCGAACCAGGCGCGGGATGTCCTGCGCGGTCGAGTCCCGGTCGGCGAGGCGTGGGTTTGAGGGGTGCCGTCTTCGGGTTGGTACTTCACGAACGCGGCACACTCATCTAGCTTCCAGGCGTGGATCGCGCTGCCCTGGACCGCCTGCAACGTCATGAGCTGATCGAGCTTGCTCGCTCCCGGGGGGTCGAGCGCCCGGAGGTGATGACCCGGGATGAGCTGATCGATGACATGCTGCGCGGCAGCGTGAGCGATCCGACCGAGATGAAGAGCGTGCGCGGCTGGTTCGGGGTCGCGCGGGACCTGCTGGCCGGCTTGGTCGAGCAGGGGCTACATCTCCCTGACGCCGCGAAGGTGATCCGAGGCGACGGAACTCACGGCGTCCCTTCGGGGCGGCGTCCGCTGGCGACCGTGACCTTGGCGGAGATCTACGCCGCGCAGGGTCACCTCGAGCGTGGCATCGCCGTGTTGCGTGAAGTCCTGGACAAGGAGCCGGAACACGAGGTCGCGCGCCGCTTGCTCTCGGAGCTCGAGGTCCGCGAAGCATCCCAGCAGGAGCCTCAGCCCGAGGCAGCCACCGAGTGGCCGGAGACCGGGTCGAGCGCCCCCGTACAGCCCCCCGAGCGGAGCGCCGCCGAGCCCCTCGAAGCACCCGCCGCGCACGTCGAGTCGCTGCCCGAAGCGGTCACGACAGACCGAGCGGAGGTGGTGCTCAAGCCCGAGCCGGAGCCCGCGGCGCCGACGCTGCGCACGACCCAGCTGAACGAGAGTATCCTTGAGGAAACGGAGACTGGCGAGGGGCAGGAGCAACTCGAGGAGTCGCCTGGTGACCTGGAGTCGCCGGATAGCTGCGTGCTCTTCGCGGCCGACAAACGCGTGGTCGTGAGCTGGCGCATCGCGGAGTCCAGCTTCGCCAAGCACCTCCGGGAGGAGCCCCAAGGGGCCCCCGTCGTGCGGCTGGTCTGGTGGGTGCCTGGGCTGCCCGCTTCCCGTTTCTCTCTGGACGTCGCGGCGACCCAGGCTTCGGGGGAGCTGCTGGTGGAGCCGCAGACCTTCGGAGCGCATGCCGTCCTGCGCGGGGCGCTCGGTTTGCACGACGGAGCGTCTGGCGAGTTCGCAGTCATGGCCACCGCCCTGGTGCTCGCGCTGGGGGAAACCGCCGACCAGCCGCTGTTCCGCCCACACGCCGCGGCCCCCGGGCCGGGGGCGGAGCGTGTCGAGGCGGCCCATGTCCTGGCGCAGCGGTACGTCTGACCGGCGTGGCCGAGCCGTGGCTCGGCTGGACTGGCGCCTGGCGGAGGATGGTCTCATGGTTCAGGTTGCGCCCGAGGGCGCCGTGCCGCGCCACGACTTCGAATGCTTGCTCCCACCTGGCTGCGACCCCGGTCGCTCTCGTCCCTCCGCTCGGCGTCCCGCGCTCTACGCGCCGGAGCGTCCGCGCTCTCGCTGCTGGCTTGTTCCGGCGCCGACGACCCCGGGCACGAGCAGCCCGCGGCACCCATCCCGTGTGAGGTGCAGCAGGCGCTAGAGCACAACTGCCTGCGTTGCCACGGGGAACACAAGGAGTACGGCGCCCCGTACTCCTTCACGTCGCTCGAGGAGATCCACCGGGTGCGCGGAGGAGAGCCCCTGTATCGCCGCATGCTCGAGGCCCTGGAAGACGACTTCATGCCGCCAGTGACGCTGAAGGTGGAGCCTCCGGTGGCGGACATCTCCGACGCCGATCGCCAGGTGCTGCTCGAGTGGACTCGTGCAGGCGCCCCCGAGGGCCAAGCCTGCGAGTAGCTGGCGGTCGCTGGCGACTGGCGGTGACGCCAGTTCGAGGGCCCCTGCAGGCGCGAGGAAACTCGCCGCTGACGCGCCCGAGTGAGGGGCATGGCATCGACTCTCCGTGGCGCGGTCGTGATGGCGTGGGCCGTACTATCTATTTCCTTGTGGCAACGAGAGGCGCGCGCACAGTCCGGGCACGCCGAGCTCCAGCTCAGCGGTGGTGTCCGGCAGCGTGACGACGGACGCGAGAGCTGGGTGGTCGCTCAGCTCTCGTTGCCCCTTGGCGAGTTCGGGCAGCCCGCCCGAAGCTCGAGTGGGCTGGCGGAGCCACCGGTAGAGGACGCTGGGGCCAGCGATCCCGCGCCTGTCGAGCCGGAGCCGGAGCCTCGAAAGACCGCCCTGCCTCAAGAACTCACCCTATCGCCGGTGCTGGTTCGGCGCTTGGTGCGGCGAGCCTTGGCGGTGGATGGGGCGCGAGCTCGCGCGCGGCACCTGAGGTCGCTTGCGTCGCGCTCCAGGACCTCCGCTTGGCTGCCAGAGCTCTCCTTGCGCGCGGGGCGAAGCACCGACCGATCCCTGCGTTTGACCCCGACGACCTCGGATCCGTATCGCTACAGCCAGTCGGATGGCAGTGACCTGTACGGCGAGGTGAAGCTCGCCTGGAAGCTCGACGGGGTCGTGTTCAGCCGCTCGGAGGTCGGGCTCGCGCGCCTGCGTCAGTCGGAGCAAGCGCGCCGCGATCAGGTCATGGAGCGCGTGCTCGAGGCGCTCTTCGCCTGGCAACTCGCGGAGCTCCGCGCCGTCGATCCGAATCTGACGCTGGAGGACCAGCTACGCTTTCAGCTGCTGGCGCTTCAGGCGCGACTACGTCTCGACGTGCTCACGGGTGGGCTCTTCGGGCGACTCGTGCCCTCCCCCGATCCCCAGGAAAAATAGGCAATTCGTCTTGGACGTTGGCTCGGGTGGGGGTGAGGCGCGCTGCTCCCTGCCGGGGTCTTTCAGGCTGGCGCCGCTGGGGCCTGAGGTGTAGAACCCGCGCACCATGCTTGCAGAAACGCGTAGCTCACTTTCGGACCTTCAAAGGCGCCTCGAGGCGCTAAGGGGGCATCTTTGACGTCGCTCAGCTGAAGCGGAACGTCGAAGAGCTCGATGATCTGGCCAGCGCGAGCGGCTTCTGGGACGACCAGGAGAAGGCCCAGGCGCTCCTACGCAAGCGCAGCGCAGCCCAAGAGAAGATCGAACTGGTCGAACGCCTCGACAAGGAGGTGATCGAGGCCGGCGAGTACCTCGAGCTGGCGGAAGCGGAAGACGATGAGTCCACCTTGAAAGAGGTGGCGGAGATGGTGGAGGCCATCGACGGGCGTCTGCGCAAGGCAGAGCTGCAACGCATGCTCAGCGGTGAGACCGATCACGCGAACGCCATCGTCAGCATCAACAGCGGCGCGGGGGGCACCGACGCCAAGGACTGGGCGGAGATGCTGCTCCGCATGTACCTCCGCTGGTGCGAGACCAAGGGTTTCAAGACGGAGATCATCGACGAGGATGCCGGCCAGGAGGCAGGCATCAACGCCGCGAGCTTCACCGTCAGCGGACCCAACGCCTACGGTTACCTGCGCGCAGAGCGCGGCGTGCACCGTCTGGTGCGCATCAGCCCGTTCGATGCGAACGCGCGCCGCCAGACGAGCTTTGCCGCCGTTGAAGTGACGCCGGACATCGAGGACGAGATCAACATCGAGGTCGCGGACTCCGACCTCGAGATCTCGACCATGCGGGCTGGCGGCAAAGGCGGCCAGAACGTGAACAAGGTCGAGACCGCCGTGCGCATGCGTCATATCCCCACGGGAATAATGGTCGTGTGTCGTATGGAGCGCTCACAGCACCAGAACCGTCGCATGGCCCTCAAGATGTTGAAGGCTCGCCTGTACGAGATGGAAGAGGCCAAGCGCATGGGCGAGAAGGAGCGCTACGAGGCCGCGAAGGGCAAGATCGACTTCGGCAATCAGATCCGCAGCTACGTCCTGCAGCCGTATCAGATGGTGAAGGACCTGCGCACGGATCACGAGACGACCGACGTGGACGGCGTCCTCAATGGTGACTTGGACGGCTTCATCGAGGCCTACCTGATGAAGCAGAGCGAAGGCGAGAACCAGGCCCCAGCATGAGCAAAGACAAGCAAAAGGGTGGCGAGCAGGCCAGGGAAGTGGGCGAAGAGGCCCTGATCGAGATTCGACGCGGCAAGGCTGCGGACCTGCGCGCCCAGGGCAAGAACCCCTTCGCCAACGACGTCGCCGGAGACGAGCGCAGCTTCGTCAAGGCGCTGCGTGAAGACTACGCCGCCGCGCTTACCGACGCCGCGGAGTTGCGCTACGACGCGGCCAAGGTGGATGAGCTTGCCGCAGGGAAGCGTGATGTGGTCGTGCTCGGGCGGCTGATGGCGCGGCGCGGTTTCGGCAAGGTCGCCTTCATGGAGCTGCGCGATGGCAGCGGCACCATCCAGATCTTCGCAAAGCAAGACGTGCTCGGCGACGACTTCCCGGTCTTGAGTCAGGTCGACATCGCCGATCACCTGGAGGTGAGCGGTCGTGTGATGGTCACCAGGACCGGTGAGCTGAGCGTGGAGGCCAAGCGTCTGCGCATCCTGACCAAGGCGCTGCGTCCGCTGCCCGACAAGTGGCACGGCCTCTCCGACGTGGACCTGCGCTACCGCCGTCGCTACGTGGACCTGGTGGCGAACCCCGACGTCGCCGTGGTGATGCGAGCGCGCACGCTGATCGTGCAAGGGCTGCGAGACTACCTGGACGGGCTCCAGTTCATGGAAGTGGAGACGCCGACCCTGCACCCGCTGATCGGTGGCGCGGCCGCTCGCCCCTTCGAGACGCACCACAACGCCCTCGACATGCAGCTCTTCATGCGCATCGCGCCGGAGCTGTACCTGAAGCGGCTTTTGTGCGGCGGCTTCGAGCGCGTGTACGAGCTGGCGCGCTGCTTTCGCAACGAAGGCATTTCCACGCGGCACAATCCCGAGTTCACGATGCTCGAGTTCTATCGGGCGTACGCGACCTACGAGACCTTGATGGAGATGACGCAGGACATGTTCCGTCACGTCGATGCGTACCTGAAGCAAGGCCTGGAGCGGCTCGGGCTCGCAGCTCACTACGAGAAATGGGTGAGCGAGCGTAAGTTCACGCTGAGCGAGCCGTTTGCGCGCGTGCCGATGAAACGAGCCGTGAGCCGTGCGTGTGAAGCCGCCGGGATCCCAATGGAGTTGATGAGTCAGCTCCAGGACATCGCCGTCAGCGAGGACATGTCCGCAGATGCGCGCGCGAAGGGCGACGAGATCATCCGGGACTACGCCAAGCGCAGCGAGCGAGCCGGCAAGATCGACTGGAAGAACCTGCGCAAGGGTCTCTCCGTCTGCGAGAGTGACGGCGAGCGTCTCTTCGCCGCCTACGAATACCTCGCGGAACCGTTTCTGCCCGTGGACTACCGCTCTCAGGATGGCAGCAAGAGCCTGCCGGTGTTCATCATCGACTACCCCTTCGAGGTGTCGCCCCTGGCTCGCCGCAAGGACGCGGATCCGAGCCTGACGGATCGCTTCGAGCTGTTCGCCGAGGGCCGAGAGATCTGCAACGCCTTCAGCGAGCTCAACGATCCCGATGATCAGGCCTCGCGTTTCCGCGACCAGGTGGCCAAGAAGAGCCGCGGCGCCGACGAGACGATGGACTTCGACGAGGACTACATCCGCGCGCTGGAGCACGGCATGCCGCCCGCTGCCGGCTTCGGCATGGGGGTCGATCGCTTCACGATGTTGCTCACTGGGATGAGTTCGATCCGCGACGTGATCGCCTTCCCGCTGATGCGTCCCGAGGCGCAAGCGCCGGCGGCGAAGGGCTAGGGGTGCTCGACTTCGCAGCCAGCTTGGGTGCCCAGGCCAGTCGCTCCGCGGCCGGCCTCCAGGCGACGCTGTGTTCACTCCTGGCCTTCGAGCCGTCGCCCGGCCTCCTCGAGAAGGAAAAGCCGTCGTCGAGCGTCCTGAGCGACATCTGGACCTTCATCGGGCTTGGCGGTCGCCTGGCCGTGCTGCTCGTCCTGGTGGTGTTCGTCGGCTACCTGATCGTGGCCGGGGTCAAGCGGCTGTCCAGCCGTGGGCGTCGGATGCTGCTGATCGGCATGTGCGTCGGCGGGTTCATCGGCGCGGCGGGTCTGGGCACCGTCACCCTGTTCTTGCCCGAGGAGCAGGGGCGCTTCTTCGTGTGGTGGCACCAGTTGGTGCGTGGCGCTGCCGCGTTGTGTCTGACCTTCTTCTGCCTTGGAGGGTTGGGCCTGCTGGTCCCACGCTTGCTCAACACCGTCGAGCGCTCGGGTTTCGTCGGCTACATTGCCGCGCGGCACGTGCGCTCCGGCAAGAGCGGCTTCCTCACGGTGATCAGCGTGCTGTCCATCGCAGGAGTGGGCGTGAGCACGTTCGCGCTCTGCGCGGTGATCAGCATCATGGGTGGCTTCGGGCAGGACCTGAAGCGCAAGATCCTCGGCAACAACGCGCACATCCACATCGACAGCACCGAGGTGGGTGGCTTCGGCAAGTGGGACGGTGCGATCCAGGAGCTGGATCAGATGCCGGGAGTGGTCGCCGCGACGCCCATTGCAGGGGGCGAAGCCATGGCCTCCAGCAGCTCCAACACGGGCGGAGTGCTGCTGAAGGGCGTCGATACCCAGAGCATCGGCAAGGTGATCGACCTGCTTGGGAACATCGAGGCTGGCAAGTTCGACTACCTCACGGATACGAAACGGCTGGCCAACCTTCCGCCTGACGAGGTGATCGGCTACGGGCCGGGGGGGCGCCCCTACTTCAAGGGCCCGATCGCGGAGTGGAAGCAGAAGGTGGCGCTGACCGACGCACCTCCAGCCGAAGAAGAGCTCCCCGGCATCATCATCGGGCGCGAGCTCTCGAAGACTCTCAACGCGCTGGTGGGTGACGAACTCACCCTGGTCGGTCCCCTGGGTGAGCTGGGACCCATGGGCGTGATGCCGCGCACCCGGCGCTTCCGCGTTGCCGCGATCTTCTACTCGGGCATGTACGAGTACGACGCGAGCTTTGCCTACGTGAAGCTCGATGTGGCTCAGCGCTTCCTCGATCTGGACCAGAACATCACCGCCATCGAGGTGAAGGTCAAACGCGAGGAAGACGTGGGCAAGGTGCGGCCGGCGATCGTGAGCAAGCTGGGGCGCGACGATCTGCGGGTGCGCGACTGGGAGGAGCTGAACAAGAACCTCTTCAGCGCGCTCAAGCTGGAGAAGATCGTGGTCTTCATCGTGCTCTTCTTGGCCTGCATCGTGGCGAGCTTCTGCATCGTTTGTACCTTGCTCTTGATGGTGACGGAGAAGAGCAAGGAGATCGCCATTCTCAAGGCCGCAGGCGCCTCGGATCGGTCGATCTTGCGTATCTTCATGACCGAAGGCGTGATCATTGGCGCCATCGGGACCGTGTTTGGTGTGATCACGGGCGCCGTGACCTGCGTCGGCCTGAAGCTGAGCGGCACGCGCCTGGATCCCGACGTCTACTACGTCGACCGCCTCCCCATCAGCATCAACCCCACCGACTACCTGCTGATCGCCCTGTGCGCGATGCTGGTGACGACGCTGGCGACCATTTACCCCGCCTTGGCGGCCAGCAGGCTGCGACCGGTGGACGGCATCCGCTACGAGTGATGCGAAGCAAGTAGGGAGTAGCAACGTGGCAGAACCGCTGGTTTCCATTTCCAACCTGACGAAGTCCTTTCAGCACATGGGGCGTACCCTCGAGGTGCTGAAGGGCATCGATCTCACGATCGAAGCAGGTCAGATCCTGTCCATCGTCGGTCAGTCTGGCGCCGGCAAGAGCACATTGCTGCACTGCATCGGGACTCTGGATCTGCCGACCTCGGGTTCGATTCGCCTGGGTGGCGAGGAACTCACGACCATGTCCCCCGGGCGGTTAGCTGCCGTGCGGAATCAGAAGATCGGCTTCGTGTTTCAGTTCCATCACCTCTTGCCGGAGTTCAACGCGCTGGAGAACGTGATGATGCCCGGCCTCATCCAGGGTCGTCCCCGCAAGGAGATGGAGCAACGGGCGCAGGCTCTACTCGACGAAGTGGGACTGAGAGAGCGCGCGGATCATCGCCCTGGTGAGCTCTCGGGTGGTGAGCAGCAGCGCGTCGCTGTGGCGCGGGCTCTGGTGCTGGAGCCTGCGCTCCTGCTCGCAGACGAGCCGACCGGAAACCTCGATACGTCGACTGGCAACGCAATCCACGATCTGTTCTTTTCAATCAACCAGCGGCACAACACGACGGTGGTCGTGGTGACGCACAACCCGGTCTTTGCCGAGAGCATGCCGCGTGTGGTTCGCATGCGAGACGGCAAGGTGGTGCTGGACAACCAGGGCGAGCGTCACGCCGAGCGCATGAAGAGCCAGCCTGAGTTCGTGCCCCCGGCGCCGGCAGCTGGCGTGGAAGCCGCTGCTGATGCCGATGTCGCGGCCGACGAACCCGTGGACAGCGCAGTCGTTCCGCCCAGCGGAGGTTGAAATCTGTGTCCCGCTCGGGATGGCGCGCGCTCGTCAGACTGCGGGGTCGCCGGTCGAGGCGAGCGGCTGGGGATACCAGCAAGAAAAGGAGTCGCTACTCGAGCTCGCCGAGTAGACAGGCGATCGCCTGCTTGCCCAGCACGCGCGCCTGATCCGACCAGCGCAAGACCACCGCTAGCCCTTCGAAGCGTGCTGTCTCTTCGTCTTCGAACTCGCTCATCAGCTGCAGCGCCACGATCACGCGGTTGCGATCACACGACTTGCGCAGAAAGACAGGGAGCGTGCTGTACACCACTCCAGCGCAGTCATTGAGCACGGCGTCGCGGTGCTCCGAGCTCGACTGCATTGCCATCCGGTACGCACGCATCAGGTTGCTCGAGACGTCACTGAGCTGACGTCGGGTGTAGCCTCCGAGCTGCCAGGCCGCCCAGGCGCGTAGGATCGCGGCGCGTGTGGAAGGGTCGCTCTGGTTCTGCGCGATCGCGTCTTCGATCTGGAGCGCCAGCAGTCTGCCCATGCGCATCCACTCGGGCGCCTGGGGATGCAGCTCGGCGCCCTGGACGGGCTGAGTCGCAGCGCCAGAGGCGATCAGTCGCGCCCCGGAGTCCGGAATCAGCTCGGCCTCGGGGTGGATGACCTGCGTCTTGCCCATGGGGCTGGTCAACGAGATCGTGCGACGCCCCAGATCTCCCGGCGCGATGGTCCTGTCGAGGCTCGAGGGTGGGGGGGAGCTGCGGCGCTGGGTTGGCACGCCGTGGAGCTCGTGGTTCGTTTCCGCGCGGGAGCTAGAGGGAGCGCCGGTGCTGATCGAGGGAACGCTGGGCGGCGATGGCTGTGGCATCGCGCGGCTGACGGGCATGCTGCCCGGCGGGGGTGTATAGCTGCGCTCTGGTGCCGGGTAAGGGGTCGGCGCCGGCGCGGCCTGAACTGGAGGCGGCTCGGGTGAGTAGGCGGGAGCGGGAGGATAGCCGTAGCTGCCCGGCGCGTACGGCGGCGCCGGCTGAGCGGAGCCAGCGTAGCTCGGCGGCGGGGCAACGGCGTAGCCTGACTGCGGGGGCGGTGCGCTCGGATACTGTGGCGGCGTCGAGTAGGCGGGGGCCTGCTGAGCCGGATGAGCGCCGGCTGACGGGTGGTGCGGGTTGGCGTAGGCTGGCTCGGGGACCGCGGCGTACTGCCCTGAGCCGTGGGGGTTCGTTGCGGGCGCGGCTTGAGCTTCGTAGTCGGAGGATGAGCCCTTGCGCTGGGCGCCGGTCTGAGGCGGCGGCCCAGGGTAGGTGGCCGGCGCCGCCTCCTCGGGGTAACGCGCAGTGGGGGGCCCTTCGCTGCCCGTGGGCTGCAACCCGCTCTCCGCAGGGACCTGGCTTTGCCGATACTCGGGCCCCTCGGCCGTCTGGGCCGAGCCTGGCGAAACGTAGGGATGTGTTCCCCTTCTATGGTCGTTCACGAAAGGCCTCGTCTCCGCTCTGCCAGGGATCTCGAGCATCGCCCCGCGGCGCCTTCGCGCCACCTGCGCTCTCCCTGAACCCCGATCGTAGCACGCAAGTCTGCGGGTTTGGAAAGTCAGCGCGTGGCGTCTCCTACCAGCTACAGACCTGCATGCGAGACCCAGGCTCCAACGCGGTGGCCGGTCACGCGACCGCGTGGCCGGCGTTGCAGGCAGGTGGATCTCCCTGGAAGATCGGACTTTTGTTCATCGCCGCAGATGTTCCTCGCCGCAGAGCTTGGTCTGGCGTGTCTGCGTCGCTCCTGGGCGTTGGCAGTTTCTCTTGGAATTCCAGCGCTTTGTCGCTGACGTCGACGTCGATCACCTCGCCGGGCGATCCGGGTCAAGCGCTCGGGCGGCCCAGAGGCAAGAAGTACACGGGGTCCCCTGGCTTCAAGCCGAACGCCTCTCGCGTTTCTGTAGGCAAAAGCAAGTATTCCTCGCTTACTTCCCCCTGTGCGCGCCTGGCACGGAAGAAGGGCGGCCCCTCGTCATTCTTGGCCAGGAGCCCCCATTCGGCCTTGCTCGGGGTGCTCTCCGATACCTCGAGGCGCTTGGTCTGTTGCACGAGTGTCACTTGATCCGTTTCCGCGATGAAATGCGGACCGCCATCGAACGGGTCGACTCGCTCGGCGTAGCTGAAGCCTATGCGCCGCAGCATCTTCTCCACACCTTTGGTCTGGGCACCCACCTCGCCGATCACTCGCTGTGCCTGATCACTGAGTACGCTGGCGTAGATCATGCCCCCCGGAAACAGATCGCGGATGAACGCCTTGTCCCGACTCGAGAGGAAGTCGGCTTCGGCGTAGCTCATGCCAGTGAAGTGCCTGCCGAGCGCCTCCCAGAGATGGCGCGTGCCGTCGGCCTCGAGGGGGGGGAGCCGCTCCGCGAACAGCTCGTCGCGAAACAGCGAGCGATGGGCGGCGATG
>JAGQIY010000053.1 GCA_020430865.1 Myxococcales bacterium | reverse complement strand
GCGCGGGCGGCCAGCGACGTGGAGCGCAGCACACCCGAAGCCCGTTGGATCACACGCAGGGCCGGTGGGCGCACCCTGCTTGCGCTGGAGCCGAATGGCCAGGCGCTGGCGTCCTGGGCCATCCGGCTGGGAGAGAAGGCCGATGCGGTGGCGCGGCAGGACCCCCTGCCTTCACCGGCCAGCGTGCAAGACGAGCTCCTGCGGATCTCACCGCCGGGTGGGGCGGCACCAGTCTCGGCCACACGCCTCGTCCAGCTGGCGGCGGCCGCCTCGGAGAAGGCTGCCGTGTCTCCCCAGCTGGAGCTGTACCCGAGGGGCATGCCGGCAGAACGAGCGCTGCGCCTGGCCCGCCGTGCGCTCCCCGTGGCCGATAGCGTGGCTCCCCAGGTCATCCGGGAGCGCATCGCCTCTCGGTACCCCGACGCCCAGCAGCTACCTGAACGCCCCGACTTGGACCGACTGCTCCAAGACGTCGGCTGGGAGTACGACTTCCAAGAGCCCCTCTCGGGCGGCCCGGGCTCGTACGTGGCGCGCGGTCTTGCGCACCGGACGTCCGCGCTCTCCCAGTCCACCACCCACCCGCGCCACGCCACCTACGGACCGCCCATCGAGGTCGAGCCGGAGGCTCTTGGCGCCGCACGCCAGCTCGAGGTCCGGCTCCATCGGGCCGTCAAGGAGGGCACGTTCCTGGTGCTGGTGTGCATCCCGCGCCAGCTCCTTCGCGTTGAGGAAGAGCTGCGCTCCCGCTTCCCCGTGGAGATCGTGAGCCTCGAAGCACTCCTCCTCGGCGCCATGCGCGAGGTGGCGAGGGATAGCGGTGTCAGCTGGGACGTTGTGCTGAGGGCGGATGCCGAGGCGTCGGGCAGCAGGGACTGGACCAATCTGCTGCGGCTGGTCGGACGAGCGACGGAGCGCGTCGAGCGCGATCTCGTGGCCCGCGAGAGCACGGTCGTCCTCACGCGACTGGGCCCGCTCGCGAGATACGGCCAGATCAGCTTGCTCGAACGCCTGCGTGACGCCTTGGGGCATCGCGACACCAAGCTCCGTGGGCTGTGGGCACTCGTTGCGGCCTACTCCGACGAAGAACGGCCCATGATCGACCGGGTGCCCGTGCCCGTGATCACACGCGCACAGTGGGGGCGGGTCCCCGACTCCTGGGTGGACAACGAACATCGCGCGGGGCTCGCCGCCGCGGCGGAGGAGCATCCGTGATCGATCGTGGTGCGCTGCTGGCCGACTTGCAGAAGCTCGTCACCGAGCTCGAGAACGACCTGCGCGATCGCTGCGAGGAGCACGCACCCACAGCCGAGAGCCTGAAGGCCGAGCACCGCAAGGCGAGGGATGCTGGACGGACTGCCCACGACTTCCCGACCTGGCGCGAAGACCTGATCACCCAGGCTTCCGTCGCCTGGGTGTTGGCCTGCGTCTTCGTACGCTTCGTCGAGGACAACGGCCTCATCGAGACCCCGCGATTGTCGGGTCCAGGCCCCTCCCTGCAGCGAGCCCGCGACGAGCACACGCACTACTTCCAGCAGCATCCCACCGAGACCGACCGCGAGTACCTCCTTCATGTGTTCCGCGAGGCGGCAAAGCTGCCGGCGATGGGTCCCCTGTACGATGAGGAGCACAATCCGCTGTTCCGCCTGGGACTCTCGGCAGACGGTGCCACCAAGCTGCTCGGGTTCTGGCAGCGCATCGATCCGGACAGCGGCGCGCTGGGCCACGACTTCAGCGACCCCACGTGGGACACGCGCTTCCTCGGCGACCTGTATCAAGACCTCTCGGCTGCTGCGCGCAAGAAGTACGCGCTGCTGCAGACGCCGGACTTCATCGAGTCGTTCATCCTTGATCGCACGCTGGACCCGGCGATCGGAGAGTTCGGCCTCGCCACGGTCACGCTGATCGATCCCGCCTGCGGCTCGGGCCACTTCCTGCTGGGGGCGTTCGACCGGGTCTTCAAACGCTGGCAGGCCGCTGAGCCTGGGACCAATCCGAGGGCGCTGGCGCAGCGCGCGCTGGATGTTGTGCACGGGGTTGACCTGAACCCGTTCGCAGTGTCCATCGCCCGATTCCGACTTCTGCTGGCCGCCGCGAAGGCGTGTGGCATCAGGCGGCTGTCGCAGTCGCCAGCGTTCGCGATGCATCTTGCCGCCGGGGATTCCCTGTTCCATGGTCGGCGACCCGGGCGCGACGATCGCGAGACCTATCTCATCCCCGAAGTGGATCCCCTCAAGCACGTGTACACGGGTGAGGACGAGGCTGCGATCAAGGCGCTCTTGGAGCGTCGCTACCACGTCGTCGTAGGCAATCCGCCCTACATCGTCCCCAATGACGCCGCGCTCAATGCCGAGTATCGCGCGAAGTACGGATCCTGCTATCGGCAGTACTCCCTCGGTGTTCCGTTCACGGAGCGCTTCTTCGATCTCGCCTTGGTGCCGGAAGAAGCAAGCGGCGGCGCTGGGTTCATTGGGACGATCACGGCCAACTCGTTCATGAAGCGTGAGTTCGGGAAGCGACTCATCGAGGAGTTCATTCCGCGCTGGGACCTGACGCACATCATCGATAGCTCGGGCGCCTACATCCCTGGTCATGGCACGCCAACCGTCATCTTGTTCGCGCGCAACCGGAAGCCGGTCGCCGACACGGTGCGAACCGTGATGGGCATCCGAGGGGAGCCCGCCACTCCTGACGATCCTGCCCAGGGTCTGGTCTGGCTGGCAATCCTCGCCCAGATTGATCGGCCCGGCTCCGAGAGCACGTTTGTCAGCGTTGACGATGTCGCTCGCGAGCGCTTTGCACAACATCCGTGGAGCATGGGCGGGGGTGGGGCCGCGGAGCTTCGCACGCGTCTCGAAATGGGGCACGTGCGCTTGAGTTCGCTCGTAGCGGGTATCGGGAGAACGACTGTCCTCGGAGAGGACGATGTCTGGATCATGGGCGAGGGGCGCGCCGCCGCCGCGCGCATCGACACCCGCGTCGTTCCCCTCGTGATCGGCGAGGCCGTCCGCGACTGGGCGCTCCAGAACTCTCTGTCGATCGTTTATCCATACGAACGGATCGGGGGAAAGGCCGCGTCGCTACACGGCACGGCCACCGAGAGGCACCTGTGGCGGTGGCGAACCCTGCTATCTCAGCGAACGGTGTTTGGGAAGACCATGCCCGAGCGTGGGCAAGCATGGCACGAGCATCTCGAACACTATACGGACAAGCTGCACAGTCCCATGTCGATCGCCTTCGCCTTCGTCGCAACGCACAACCACTTCGTGTTGGACCGGGGCGGGAAGGTATTCAAGCAAACTGCCCCGGTGATCAAGCTCCCACCGGAGGCGACGGAGGGTGACCACCTGGCGCTCCTCGGGCTCCTGAACTCCTCGACCGCGTGCTTCTGGATGAAGCAAGTCTTCTATCCGAAGGCCTCAGCGACAGGAGACATCAGCACGGAAAAGGGCCGACCCGAGGCGAATCGGTATGAGATTGCCGGGACAGGCCTGCTCGCGTTTCCGGTTCCCGACAGGTCAGAGGCGTTGGTTGAACTGACTCGCCAGTTGGACACTCTGGCTTCACAGGCTGAGGAGTTACAGCCGGATCGCTGCATTTGCACATGGGCAAGCGGGGATGAGGGCGCCATGGCCCTCACGACCGTCCTGGAGAACGCGGAGGCCAGGCAGACCTCGCTCAAGCGGCGCATGGTCGCCGTTCAAGAAGAGCTCGACTGGGAGTGCTATCGTCTCTACGGCATCTGCGACGAAGGTGGCTCTCTCGACGCCTTGCAGCATGGCGCTCATGAGATTGACGCGGACTGCAGGCCGGGCCTATGGTCCGGGAGCACGCCGCCCGTGGCAGTTCCGGCGGGCCTTCGCGATCTCTACGTGCGCCGCCACAACTTGATTGCGCACAATGCCTCCCTGGGGATCGTTGAGACGCCGGTGTACAAGCGACTGTGGCTGGGACGCCAGGGCGTGTTCGGGCACGCCAGCGGTGACTTCGCCTGCCTCACTGCAGACGCCATGAAGTCTTGGCTCCAGCAGCGTCTAGAGTCGCCCGAGGTGTGGTCCAGTGGCCAGTTGCGCTCATGCGCACGGTTGGCAGATGAGATGCGCTCTGACAGCCAGTTCATGGCAGTGGCAGGGCTTCTTCGATCGCGTAGCGACTTTGACCTCGTTCGCTTGCTCGGGGAACTCGTCGAGAGCGAGGCCGTGCCGCACATCTCGGCAGCCCGCTACAAGGAGTCGGGACTTCGCAAGCGCGCGTCGTGGGAGCGGACGTGGGCCCTGCAGCGCG
>JAGQIY010000641.1 GCA_020430865.1 Myxococcales bacterium | reverse complement strand
GAGCTCGAGAATCGAAGCGATGAGCTTCGCGCGAGAACCGAACTTGTCCTTCACGGCGCTCAGCACGTCGTGCAGGTGGAGCAGCTTCTTGTTGGAGACCTTGGCAAGGCCCTTCGCCTCGCTCACGCGGTCGATCCACAGCTCCTCGGTGGCCAGCGCCTGGACGGCGGCAACCAGCTTCTCCTTGTTCTCGAACTTCTCTTTGACTGCTTGCAGGGGGGTCTTTTTCACGATGGCTCTCCCGTTGGAAGCGCCGGCGGACTCGTCAGCCGACTTGGGGCGCTCACCCACTGCAGACCATCTGCTGAGGTGAGGCGCGTCCGACATGGCCCGAAAGTCTGGTGAGAGACACCAGATGGGGTCGGCGCTCGTAGCAGGCCAAGCGCTGTGCCGCAACCTCTGCTCGGGCGGGAGACCCCCGCTCCTCACCCCCGCGAACGACCCCGAGGGACGAAACAATCGGCAATGGGGGCTCGGCCCCCTGACCGGGAGCGGCTCGGCGCGGCTCCAGTGTTTCGATATCCCCGGCGCGCCAGTCAGTTCTCTGCGCGCGCCAAATCGGGGTCTTGACCGCGGAAGGCGGCTTTTCTGCGACCGCAGGGCTTTCAAGGGATTTCGAGAAGGCTTCCGACACACCGCGGCATCCGCTCCCAGGCGACCCGTCACGGAAAGAAATCAGAAACGGCCACAGCCGCAGAGTGCCCGTCGGTCAGCGTGGCTGGCCGAACAGAGATCGGATGGAGCGGAGAGTCCAATGACATCGAACCACACCCCCTTGCACGCGTGGGCAATATCCATGCGGAATCGAATTGGGCTAGCGCTGGTCGCGCTAGCAGTCGCGCTCAGCGCCGTTTCCTGGTCTCAGGCTGCGCGTGCCGACGAACCGGCACCGGCCGCCTCGGCTCCCGCAGCCGACCCGCCCGCGGCCGAAGCCAAGAAGAGCATGACCTTCGAGGAGTTCCAGGAGAAGACCGGCATCAAGGATGACGAGTCCCTGGAGAACAGCCCTCTCGGCAGCGGCGGGGGCGGAACTCCCGTCAACCACCTGTGGACGATGGTCGCCGCGATCCTCGTGTTCTGGATGCAAGCCGGCTTCGCGCTGGTGGAGTCCGGGTTCACCCGCGCCAAGAACGCCGTCAACATTTTCATGAAGAATTTCATGGACTTCTCACTGGGGTCCATCATCTTCTGGGCGCTCGGCTTCGGGCTCATGTTCGGCGTGTCGAACGGCTTCTTCGGAACGACGGGCTTCATGCTGAAGGGCTATGACAGCGAGACCTGGTCGTTCACGTTCTTGATGTTCCAGACCGTGTTCGCCGCGACCGCAGCCACCATCGTCTCCGGCGCCATGGCGGAGCGCACCAAGTTCACCTCGTACCTCATCTACTCGGTGTTCATCACCGCCATCATCTATCCGATCTTCGGTAGCTGGGCTTGGGGTGGCTTGTTCAAGGGCGGCGGCTGGCTCGAGGCGCCCGAGGGCGGGTTCCTCGCGGGCCATGGCCTGCCTGGCTTCATCGACTACGCCGGCTCCACGGTGGTTCACAGCATCGGCGGCTGGGCGGCGCTCGCAGGTGCCATCGTGCTCGGGCCCCGCATTGGCAAGTACGACAAGAACGGGCGCCCACTGCCCATCCGTGGTCACAACATGGCCCTCGCCACGGTCGGCGTGTTCATCCTCTGGATGGGCTGGTTCGGCTTCAACGCCGGCAGCACCACGGCGGTGACCGGCGGTGGCACCGACCCGTTTGGTGGCTCCGGCAAGGCCTTCGCGCTGATCGCCGTGAACACCAACCTGGCGGCGTGCGCCGGCGCCGTGATGGCGATGATCGTGGTCTGGGGCATGACCAAGAAGCCCGACATCGGCATGACCCTGAACGGCGCCCTCGCAGGGCTGGTCTCGATCACCGCACCGTGCGCCAACGTCTCACCCATGTCTGCGGTCGTGATCGGCGCCATCGGTGGTGCGCTCGTCGTGTTCGCCGTGCAGTTCTTCGACCGCATCAAGGTCGACGATCCGGTCGGCGCGGTCAGCGTCCACGGCGTGTGTGGCGCCTGGGGAACGCTGTCCGCAGCCATCTTCAACCACGGCGGCTTCACCGGCGCGCAGCTGGCAACCCAGGCCATCGGCGTGCTGGCAGCGTTCGTCTGGTCCTTCGGTCTCGCCTTCCTGCTGTTCAAGGTGATCAAGGCCACCGTCGGCCTGCGCGTCAGCGCCGAGGAGGAGATCGAGGGCCTCGACATCACCGAGCACGGCAACGAGGCCTACCCCCGCGAGCTGGGTGGCGGACACGGCATCGATCCCGAAGTGGCCGAGGCCGCAGGCCTGAAGGCAGCCGAAACGGTCGAAGCCTGACCGAGCAGCCTGAGCAACGCTCAGTCGAATCACTGGAGCGGCGTCCAATCCGGGCGCCGCTCTGGCGTTTGTCGGCGTAGCTCGAGAGGCGGAAGGATTTCTGGGGGTGAGAGCGCGCCTGGGGCCAACCCCGCGGCACGCAAGGGCAAAAAGGGCGGCGACCGCCCGAGCATCATGCTACTCGCGGGCGCCATGGCCAGCGACCCCAAGCCCCGCGTTCGCTTCGCTCCCTCTCCCAGCGGCTATCTACACATCGGTGGCGCCCGCACGGCGCTGTTCAACTGGCTGTGGGCGCGCAAGCTGGGCGGCAGCTTCGTCTTGCGCGTGGAGGACACCGACCAAGATCGCAGCTCGATGGAGAGCGTGCAGGCGATCCTGGATGCCATGCGCTGGCTCGGCCTCGACTGGGACGAAGGCCCCGGGGTCGGCGGCCCTCACGAGCCCTACTTCCAGAGTGACCGCAAGGCGATCTATCGCCAGCACTGCGAACAGCTCATTTCCGAAGGGAAAGCATTTCGCTGCTACTGCACCAAGGAGGAGCTGGACGCCCAGCGCGCGGCCCTGAAGGCGGAGAACCCCAAGGCGCAGTTCAAGTATCCGGGCACCTGCCGCGACCGAGGGGATCAGCCGGATCTGCCCCACGTCGTGCGCTTCAAGGCGCCGACGGAGGGCAGCACCGCCTTCGACGACAAGGTCTTCGGTATCATCGACACGCCCAACAAGGAGCAGCAGGACTTCGTGATCATGCGTCGCGACGGCTTGCCGCTCTACAACTTCGCGGCGGTGATCGACGACCACCTGATGGACATCAACCTGGTGGCGCGTGGCCGCGACCACATCGGCAACACACCGCACCAGATCATGCTGTACCGCGCCTTCGGCTGGGAGCCGCCCGACTTCGCCCACCTCCCGATGATGCTCTCGCCCAAGGGAGAGAAGCTCAGCAAGCGCCACGGCCACGTCGCCGTGCAGGACTACGAGGCGCGAGGCTACAGCCCGATGGGTGTCCTGAACTACCTGGCGCGCTTCGGTTGGTCCTTCGGTGACCAAGAGATCTTCAGCCGCCAGCAGCTGATCGACGCCTTCGACTGGACCCGCGTGAATCGCGGCGACGGCAAGTTCGACGACAAGAAGTTCGCCGACGTGAACTTCGAGCACCTCAAGCAACCCGAGCTGACCGACGACGATGCCTACGTTGCCCGCGTGAAGCCTTTCCTCGAGGAAGCTGGCCTGGAGCACGACGAGGTGCGAGTCCGTGCCGCGCTCCCGCTGATCCGCGAGCGGGCCCGCGATTTCAGAGACGCGGTGAACCACCTGGACTTCTACCTACGGGAGTTCCCGGTGATGGACGAGAAGGCGCAGAGGAAGTTCCTCGTCGCCGACAACGCCGAGCACCTGCAGGCGTTCCGTGATCACTTCGCCAGCTTCGCGCCCTGGCCCAGCGACGTGGGTCAGGTCGAGCCGATGAACGAGGCTCTGAAGAGCTGGCTCGAGGGGACCGGTCGCAGCATGAAGCAGGTGGCTCAGCCAGTGCGCGTGGCGCTCACCGGTCGCACGGCGAGCCCTGGGTTGTTCGAGGTGATGAGCGTGCTCGGTCGCGAGCGTTCGTTGGCGCGGCTCGATCGCGCCGTTGAACTCTGCCGCGCTGGCGGGTGAGTCGATAGACGATGCTGAGCCTGCTCGCCGCGCTGGACCCGGAGATCGTATTTCCCACGACGGAAATACCCGAGGTCTCCTGGTTTCATGCGGTGCTCGGGCACCCGCTGGTCAAGTCGCTGCTGCCGATACCGATCCTGATCGCCATCGCCTGGCCGATCTGGCGCTTCTTCCGCAGCACCTGGCAGGAGCTCGACCGGGAAGCACGACAGCTGCGGGAGGCCGCCGGAGACCGCACGGACTACCGACCCGTGGCGTGTCTGCTGATCGTGGCGGTCGTGCTCACCTTGCAGGAGTACTACGGCGGTCGTCAGTTCTACGACCAGGTGCTGCGACCCTGGCTGACGGATCTCGAGCCCCAGCACACCTGGCTCAAGCTGAAGAAATACGACGAGTACTACGGCTACTGCTGGTGGTCGTTCTCCCGTGTCGCCGGCTATGTCTTCATTCCATTTACCTTGTGGAAAATACTGTTTCGCAACGACAGCTTGCTTGACATGGGCCTGCGCACCAAGGGCTTCTTCAAGCACGCTTGGATCTACGGAGCCTGCCTGGCAATCGTCGTGCCGGCGATGCTGATCGTCGCTCAGCAGCCTGACTTCGGCAGCTACTACCCCTTCTATAAGAACGCGAGCCGGAGCTGGTGGGACTTCATGCTCTGGGAGGTCATCTACTTCGCGCAGTTCCTGGCGCTCGAGATGTTCTTCCGCGGCTTCATCCTGGCCGCACTAAAACGCACCATGGGCTTCGCAGCGATCTTTGTGATGGCGGTGCCCTACTGCATGATCCATTACGGTAAACCTTACCTCGAAGCCCACGGCGCGATCGTCGCGGGCATCGTCCTGGGGAGCCTCGCGATGCGCACGCGCAGCATCTACTCCGGCTTCCTGCTCCACATCACCGTCGCATTCCTGATGGACTTCCTCTCGCTCTACAAGCGCGGGGTGTTGCCAACCACCTTCTGGGCAGGCGGCTAGCCGCTTCGTCGCCCACCTCTCGGAGGCATGATGAACAAACGGGTCAACGCCAATGGCAAGCGCAGCAAACCGCAGCAGCATCGCCCGGACATGAAGCGAGGACCCGACTCACGTTCGGAGCGCCTGGTCGAGGAGAGCGACGAGGACGAGCCCAGCTGGACCCCCACCGAGGGTGGCGCCCTGTATCAGATCCACGGCTGGGGCAGTCCGTACTTCTCGGTGGCAGAGAACGGCCACGTCGTCGTCACACCGGATCCGCTGCGCAGCAACACGGTGGACCTGCATGAGCTGGTGAACAACCTGCGCGCCCGCGGCCTCGGCCTGCCGCTGTTGATCCGCTTCCCCGACATCCTTGGCGACCGCATCCGGCAGATCAACGAGGCCTTCGAGACCGCGATCAAGGAGTACAACTACCCGGCGAGCTACCAGGGCGTGTTCCCCGTGAAGGTGAACCAGCAGCGCCACCTGGTGGAGGACATCGTCCAGCGCGGGGAGCACTGGCGCTTCGGCCTCGAGGCGGGCTCGAAGCCCGAGCTGATGATCGCCCTGGCCATGAGCAAGCACGAGGGCAGCCTGATCGTGTGCAACGGCTACAAGGACGCCGCCTTCATGGAGACGGCGTTCGTGGCCCAGCAGTTCGACAAGACCGTCGTCGTGGTGCTCGAGCGCATGGAGGAGCTGGACCTGGCGCTCAAGGCCGCCGAGAAGCTCGGCGTGAAGCCGAACCTCGGTGTGCGCGCCAAGCTCGCTGCGCGCGGCGTGGGACGCTGGAAGGATTCCGCGGGGGAACGCGCCAAGTTCGGCCTGACCAAGGCCGAGGTGATCCAGGTGGTGGATCGCCTCGCCCAGCAGAACATGCTCGACTGCCTGAAGCTGCTGCATTTCCACATCGGTAGCCAGATCTCCAGCATCATGCCCATCAAGAGCGCGGTGCAGGAAGCGGCGATCATCTACTCCGAGCTCGCCAAGATGGGCTGCGGTGTGAAGTACCTGGACGTCGGTGGTGGCCTGGCGATCGACTACGATGGGTCGCAAACCGACTTCCATGCCTCACGGAACTACTCGTTGAACGAGTACGCCGCAGACGTGGTCAGCGGCATCCAGGACGTGTGCACGAAGGCCGGCTCGCCGATGCCGATCATCGTCACCGAGAGCGGTCGCGCCACCGTGGCGCACCAGAGCTGCCTGATCTTCGACGTGGTGGGCGTCAACGAGGTACGCTTCGGCGAACCTCAGGAGCCTGGCCCAGAGGCTCATCGCTTGCTCCGCGATCTCTACGACACCTGGCGCAACGTGCTGCCCAAGAACGTGCAGGAGAGCTACCACGATGCGACCCAGCTCAAGGAGGAAGCCCAGAGCCTGTTCAAGTACGGCTACCTGGGTCTGCGCGAGCTGGCTCAGGCGGAGAAGCTGTTCTGGAACTGCTGCGAGAAGATCCTCGACACCATGAGCCGGCTCAAGTTCGTACCGGAGGAGCTCCACGCTCTGGAGCTGACGATGAGCAGCATCTACTACTGCAACTTCAGCGTCTTCCAGTCGGCGCCGGATACCTGGGCCATCGACCAGCTGTTCCCGGTGATGCCGATCCATCGCCTGGACGAGCGACCCACGGTGCGCGCGACTCTGGCCGACCTGACCTGCGACAGCGACGGTATGCTCGACCATTTCATCGACGTCGAAGAGGACGCCAGCCGCACGCTGGCGGTGCATCCACTCAAGGACGACGAACCCTACTACCTCGGCATGTTCTTGAACGGGGCCTACCAGGAGATCCTCGGCGACCTGCACAACCTGTTCGGTGACACCAACGCGGTCCACGTGCGGCTCACCGAGGACGGCTACGAGATCGACCAGGTGATCCGTGGGGATCGCATGAGCGACGTCCTGCGCTACGTGCAGTACTCCCCGGAGGTGATGATCGACTCCGTGCGCCGTCAGGCGGAGCGCGCCCTCGCCAAGGGCCGCATCAACGTCGAGCAGATGCGGCTGCTGATGAACCACTACGAAGGCTCGATGCTGGCCTACACGTATCTCGCCGAAGGCGACTGAGCTGCGCCAGCGCGGAGGCGCCCAGGCCCCCTTTCAGGGCGCCTCCCCCCCAAACGCCCGGACTTATGCAAGCGCTCGAGAGGAACACGCACGAGCAGCAAGTTTCGGGGGTTAGGTGCTCTGGCTCGCGTCGAGCCCAGCAAGCGGCCCTGCCAAGCTGGCAAAACGCCTCGAGTTTGCGCCGCTCATGGGCTGGCCTGCTAAGATCGCTCCACGCGCTTCACGCAAGGCCCCGCATGAGCGAACTGCAGACCCATTCACCGACCATCCGCCTCCGGCGCCCGCGGCGTATCGGCGCGACGCTGGCGGGCGGCCTGCTGACTGGAGCTACCTTGCTCCTTGGTGGCAGCGCCGAGGCTGACATCTTCAAGCACGTCGACAAGGACGGGGTGATCTCGTTCTCCAACGTGCCCGGTAACAAGCCCGGCAAGCTGTACCTCAAGGAAAAGAAGAAGCTGAAGGTTCTGCCAATCTTCCCCAAGGATACGAGCCCGGAGCGCTATACGCGCTACGACGTGCACATCCGTCAGGCCGCGACGCTGTACCAGATCCCCGAAGCGCTGGTGCGCGCCGTGATCAAGGTGGAGAGCGACTTCGACCCTCGCGCGGTCTCACACGCCAACGCCCGCGGCTTGATGCAGATGATCCCGGAGACCGCCGAGCGCATGATGGTGACGGACATCTTCGACCCGCGGCAGAACATCTTCGGCGGCGTGCGCTACCTGCGCATCCTGGCCAACACCTTCAACGGCAACCTCGAGCTGACCATCGCGGCCTACAACGCCGGCGAGAATGCGGTGATGCGCTACGGCGGCATCCCGCCCTACGAGGAGACTCAAGCCTACGTGGTGAAGGTGCTGTCTTACTACCGACACTTCCGCGCGCTGGATCAGACCTACGGCGCGCGCCCCTGAGCAGCGCCAGCTCCCTGCGGGACGCTGATCACGTGCCGCCGGACACGCTCGAATCCCCACCGCAGCATTTTCCTCATAGATTTATCCGGTGGTGCGCTTCTTCTTCTTCGACTTGCGCTCGCTGGGCTTGTCCTTGACCGGCTTGGCGTAGTTCTGCAGCGCCTCGGCCAGCTCCTCGGTCACCATCCGCACCAGCTCTGGTGGCTCGACGACACGAGCGCGTGCGCCCCACTCGAGCACCCAGGTGCGCACGGGGATCAAATTGCCCACCTGCATGGTCAAGCGCACCCCACCGCCGGGCAGGAGCTGCAGGCGTTGGCTCGGGTGAACCACCCGCATGCGTACGTACTGCGCCGCCTGGGCGTCGAAGTCGATCACGACCTGCTGCTTCTCGTCGCTGCGCCAGATGCCAAACTGGCCCTGGAAGTACTCGTCGATGGAGAAGCCGTCGGGCAGCTCGAAGCGATCCGTCGCGGATGCCTCGGTGTCACGCATGCGGTCCAGCACGAAGGTCCGGATCTCATCCTTTTCCACATGGAGACCTACCGCGTAGATGCTGTCGCGGTGCATGACCAGTGCGTAGGGGTGGATGGTCACCCGCTCTTCGGACTTCTTGTCGCTCTGACGGTAGACGACCGACAGAGGGCGGAGATCGCTGACGGCCTGGAAGAGATCGTCCAGCTCCTCCGTCTTCTGCATGTAGTTCTTCGGTGCGTGCGGCAAGTAGAGGAAGCGATCCTCCAGCCGAGCATCGGCCAGCCCCGCGTTGGGGCCGCGCCCAGGTCGCTGGGCGAAGTTCAACAGCTTGTTGATGGCCATGTCGATTTCATCGAACAGCGCGGAGCCCCTGAGCGGTTCGAACAACCGCCGCGCGGCCAGCAGCGCATAGGCCTGCGTTCGACGCAGCTCCACCTTGCGGGGGATCTCCGACGCGCGGATACGCCACAGCTGAGCCCCTGACCGGGGTCGCGTCTTCTCGAAATCGAAGTCCTTCTCCACTTCCTTGAGGTAACGGCGCATGGTGCGCACCGTCACCCCGAGGTGATCGGCCAGCTCGTACAGAGACAGGCCCTTCGGGTGCTTGGTCAGGATCTCCTGCAAGCGCTCGATTCGCCGGTGTTGGGTAAAGCGACCCTTCGGACGTCCCAGCTTCTTCGCCACGGGGGGACCGTACTAGAAGCGCCCGCGGTAGCCCAGGCTGACCCCTCGACCGCCCTGGCCAGGCCCCAGCGTGGGCCCGGAGACGAACGCGTGGGTCGGGTGCTTGCTCGCCCCCCAATCCACGAAGAACGCGGCGAGGACCAGCGTGGTCACACCGACGACACTGGTCGCGCCGATCAAGACGTTGGTCCGAGTCTCTTTCGCGTGGCCCTCGTCGAGCAGCGTCTGAGCCTCGCTCTCGGGCAGCGAGGCCTCTCGCTGGTCGAACTCTTGCACGGAGTTCTGGGTGTCGAGGCCACTCCACAGCGTCAGCCCGCCGAGCACCACCGTCAGCCCCGCCCCGAGGTAGGCCCAGGTCGGGCTCAGGCCCTCACGCTCCCGAGGCAGCTGCCGGGGCTCGTCCCGGGTCGGGGTCGACACCGCACCTCGCTGGTCGACGGCCAGGCGGAAGCGCTCCGAGGTCCCCAGGTCGACGTCCCTGGAGACGACCTGCCTGCCATCGATCAGGACCTTCACGCGGTACTTGCCCGGGTTCACGCGAATGGTCGGCGCTTCGCTGCGATCGCTGCGATCGCCAACGCGGAGTTCGATGCTGCGCGAGGTCTTGTCGCTGCCCAGGAACTCGACGCTGACGCTGGCCACCAGCCCCTGAGCGAGCTCGAGCTCCGACTTGGCCCGCGCCTTCAGTTCGTCCGCAGCTGCGGGATCCGACAGCAGCTGCTCGAAGTGCCGGATCGCGTCGAGGGGTAGCTTCATCTTCGCCTCGGCGAGCGCCAGGTTGAACACCACGATCGGGTGCTGCTGGACGTCGTAGGCGCGCCTGAACTGCTCGAGCGCCGTGGCGAAGTCGTCCTGCTTGAAGGCTGCGACGCCGGCGTCGAAGGCACGACGCGCGCACTCGCGCGGAGTCAGATCGCACTCGGGCTCGCCCTGACCGAGGGCGGGCTGCGCCGCTGCCGAGATGAGCACGGCACTCAGCCACGCAGCCGTGTGACGAGCTATCAAGCGAGGCATTGGTAGATCCTTACTCCTTCCCGCCAGGCGGGCGATGGTCAAAGTCAAGACCCCCGTACAAACCGTGCATGCGGATTTCCCGCACACGGCTTACCAG
>JAGQIY010000640.1 GCA_020430865.1 Myxococcales bacterium | reverse complement strand
CTCGCGGCTGCCGACGACGCGCTCGAGCAGCAGCGCCTTCGCGAGAAACGCCGAGTCGAGCGCGCCCGCGAGCTAGCAGAGATCAACGCCGGCATCCGAATCGCGACGGTGTTCCTCGGAGAGCTCCTCGGCGCGGGGAAGGCCGGCCGCATCGCGAACGTCGCTCACTCCGTCGCGTACGCGGTCTGGGCGTTCCAAGAGCACCAGTCCGGCGGTCAGATCGGAACCGTGTCTCTGGTCGGCGCGGCCTTCCAAGCCACGCTGGCGGTCTCAGACCTGTTCGGCTCGGACGACGCCACGGGGCTTTCCTTCGAATCGCAGGTCATGCAGGCCCTCGGGTTGATCCACAAGCAGCTGGAGCGGATGGAGGCGACGCTTCAGCGCATCGAGCGAAACCAGCACATCATCCTCCGCGAGCTGCGCCGCATCCTCGGTGAGATCACTCGCGCCAGCCAGATCACGCAGGACTTGATCCACGGCCTGCGCGCTGACCTCGATCGCTTCCTGATCGCCTGGACGGCGCAGAAGCGTGAGGAGTGGACGACGCACCTGGGTGAGACCGTGCGCCTGCTGCGCATGTCCGTCGAATCCCCGAACGGGCCTTCGGAGGAGCGCATGGACCAGGCTGTCGGTGCCGCTCGGACCTTCGCGCTGGAGCACGCACGGGCACCTGTCTTCAACGGGAACCCGATCGGGGCCGGTGGCAAGAGCTTTCTCCCGCAGGCCATCCGCACCCGTGGACGCGCAGAGGACATCTTCGGCCTCCTGCCAGCCGCGCTGAGTGGGTCTCGACCTGCGTCGCTCCCCCCCAACGCCGATGACGACCTACCGAACCCCGACGCTTGGGCGCACGGCGTGTCGACGTACCTGGTGTGCCGAACAGGCGCCCCCTCGCTCTCGAAGCCGAGCTACGACTCATACGCGCAACAGCTCTGGGAGGCTGGCAGCCACCTCGAAGCCTGGTGGAAAGAGGCGGGATCTAAATCCGCGCTCGATCGGGCCAAGGCAGTCTACGACGAGGAGCTAGAGACGCTCTTCGTGACGCTGAAGGAACTGGCGGAGATCGGTCTCGCGAGCAGCAACTGGGTCGGCGACTTCGACCTCGAGGTCCCAGCGGAGTACTCGTACGAGGTCGAGCCACTCGACCAAGCGTACACCGAGGAGCAATTCATGGTCGTCCAGGGGGACTCCTTCATGGAGAACGTGTGGACCAAGGCGATCGCGAACAACCCGATCGAGCTCGGCGTCAAGCACGGCTTGTGCGTTCTCGAGCGGGCGAACTCCGGTGTCGTGTACACGGGATATGGGCCTGAGAAGACCACCCTCGACCACATCGTGTTCGTCGATGGCAGCCAGCGGCGCCTCGGAAAGGGCAACAGGACTGGCCTCATGAAGACGGTTCAGGGCATGGCGCCTCGGAACTACGTCAAGTGGGTCTCTTCGGATGCGACGACGCACCTCAAGGACATCCTGAAGCAGGTGTACGGAGCCTTGGTCGAGTTCCACGGAGCGACCGTCGCTGGGATCCGCAGGAACGTGCTCCCGCAGCTCGACTCCAACAGCGCACGGGCCTTCACCGAGGCTGGCTGTTGCCTTGCGACCCTGCTCGGTGCTTCCGAGTGCTTCCTGGTAGCGAGGAGCGCGGTGACCCCCCTCGATTACGAGCGCTACATCGGGGCCACCGCACTGCGCGGGCTGCTCGAGGACGCACTTTCCCCGACGCAAACGACGGACGACCCAGAGACCCCTGCGGCTGCCCTCGATTCCGTGGAGGCGGTGCTGGCCGAACGAGTCGCCAAGCTGGTGGCCTCGATCCAGGAGCGCCTCGCCAACGGCCCGAACTCCGCCGCCCCCATCTACACGGCACGGATCGACCTCGCCGCGTTCATGGTGGCACACGGAATCCCGTTCGACCGCACACCATAGATGATTTGCGGCTTACATGTGTATGGCGGACACTTACTCTTGCATCCTTAGTCCGGATCGACGCACGGGACGTCTGAATCCACGGCTGAAGAAGGCCCAGTTCAAGATCTCGAAGACGCAAGCGGAGCGAGAGCTCGAGGAGACCGGCGCCGCCGAGTGGTTCCGCGCCATCGCGGTCCACCTAAATGAGCAGCTCTCCACCTCCGCCTGATCTCTCTGCGGAGCCTGAGGACGATGGGGCCAGGAAGCTCAAGCAGGAGCTGGAGGGCCTGGTCGAGGAGTGGCTTCGTCCTACATAACGAGACTCGCCTCGGGACTCGTCGAGCTGGACAGCAAGGTCCTCAACGACGCTGTGTGGGGTTCGATTCGCCTCCACCCTTGGGAGGTTGCGGTCCTCGATAGTCCGCTCATGCAGCGGCTGCGCCGCCTCCGACAGCTCGGTGTCATCCACTGGGTGCTCCCCAATGCTGGGCCATGACATCGAGGCGCTTCCCCCGATGGCGGTGTGCAGCCACCTGTTGGTTTGCGGTTTGCCAGGCGCGCAGTTGGCTGGGTCGTACGAGGAGAGCGCGGCCGTCCTGGTTCTCCTTGGCGTGAGTTCGGCGCCAAACCGCCGGCAACGACACCCAGGTAGCGCCGTTCGCCGGTAGGTCCCCGGCGAGGCACATCAAATGGGCGTTCGCCGTCGGTGCCGCTCCCTACACCAGAGGCCTGGAGAGGGGGCCCCGTGGCGATTCAGGCGAGCAGCCCAAAGATCCACGTCGCTCGAAGCAGAGCCCGGCTGAAGAGCGGCGAGGAGGTCCAGTACGCCTACCTGCGCTACTCGGTG
>JAGQIY010000639.1 GCA_020430865.1 Myxococcales bacterium | reverse complement strand
CTCGACGACTTGCAGTCCGAGGGTCGCTGGGTCAGCGGCGCGCTGAAGACCTTCGACACCGTCTGGGACGTGATGTCGCCGGCCAACCGCATGCGCCTCATCGAGGCGGTCGTGAAGAAGGTGATCGTCAACGAGCCCGAGAACGAGGTCACGGTGATGCTGAATGACCTCGGTGCGCTCGAGCGCGACGACGAGCCGGCAGACGAATCCGCGGCAGAGCAGCAGGTGCCAGCACCCGCCGCGATGGAGGCCAGCCCATGAGCAACGAAGTCGCGACTACCACCGAGCCTGCCGAGAAGAAGGACGGCGACACGCTCGTGTTCAAGGGGCATCTCTTCCGCAAGCGTCGCGGCCGAGGCTACGTCTTCACCGAGAAGCCCCCCGAGCCCAAGCCCGTCCACGACCCAGTCCGCCGCCCGGCCCGAGTGGCCCAGATGCTGGCCTTCGCCCACGGGCTTGGCGCTGCCATCGAGCGGGGCGACTTCCGCGACCAGGCGGATGCCGCTCGGCATTTCCAGCTCACCCGGGCGCGGATCACTCAGCTCATGAACCTCACGCTGCTGGCCCCGGACATCCAGGAGGAGGTGCTCTTCCTCGAGGCCGTCGACGGCCGGGAGCCCATGAGCGAGCGGGACCTCCGGACGGTGATCTACGCTGGGGACTGGGCGTCACAGCGAGTCGAGTGGGATGCTCTCCGCGGGAGCGCCCTCGATCAGATGCTCTTCGCCAACTCCAAGTAGCGACAGAACGCATTCGCGAGCTGCATCTGCCGCGGAGTCCGACACTCAGGCTCGAACAGTCGCGGGTTTGCGACGAGGATGCACATGCAGCGTGCCCGCGACGTGGCGACGTTGAGCCGATTGAGACTGTAGAGGAACTCCATGCCCCTCGGGGCTTCGTCGGGCGTGGACGTGGCCATCGAGTAGATTACGACCGGTGCCTCTTGCCCCTGGAACTTGTCGACGGTGCCGACGCGGGCATCGGGAAGGCGCTCGCCGATGGCACCCACCTGGGCGTTGTAGGGCGCGACGACCAGCACGTCCTTCGCTCTTAGTGGCCGTCGTCGCCCCTTCCGGTCCTGCCACGCCACGGCACCGGAAGTCAGTTGCTCCCAGAGTTCCGCCACGCGCGCGACCTCCTCGCTGGAGGAGCTCGAGTTGCCGTCGTGCACGACTGGAACGAACAACAGGCCGGCACCAGCCAGTGTCCCCGCACCTTCGAGCAGTTGGTTGGCGAGGTCGTCGCGCGAACGCAAGCGCCCCTCGTAGAACAGCTCGGAAGTGAATGAGCAGATCGACGGCGCGAGTCTCCAGGTCTCGGGAAGAAACAGTCCGGCGTCCGTTCCGATGGTCTTCCTGTCGCCTAGCAGATGATGCAACGCCGAGGCCTCGGTGCCATCGGGATGGGAGCCCTGCAGCGGCTGCTCGAGCTGCTGGGGGTCGCCGAGCAGCACGACGCTCTTGGCAGCCTGTGATACCGCCAGGACGTTGGCCAGCGACATCTGGCCCGCCTCGTCCACGAAGAGCACGTCTACGGCCTCGGACATCTCCTCCCTCGCCCAGAGCCACGAGGTGCCGGCGCCGACCTGCGCTTCGCCACTCGCAAGCTGGTCGACCACAGCCTTG
>JAGQIY010000638.1 GCA_020430865.1 Myxococcales bacterium | reverse complement strand
TACTTGCCCTGGGTGAGCTCGAAGACCTGGCCGTCCTTGTAGAACGAGGTCGCCCCCGCGGCCTTCATCTTCTTCACGCTCTCGGGGATGTCGAGGCCGTCTTTCTCCATGCGGGAAAGCACGGCGTCGAAGCCCATGGCGTCCCAGGTCTCGAACGGGCCGAGCTCCCAGTTGTAGCCCCAGCGCATGGCGTCATCGATGGCGGTGATGCTGTCGCAGATCTCGCCGGTCATGCGCGCCGCGTAGATCAGCGCTCGGCTGTTCACCTTCCAGGCGAACTGGCCCGCAGGGCCATCGTCCTCGAACAGCTTCTTCACGCGCTTCGCGGGATCTTCTTCCGAGCTGATGCTCTTGCACTTGCTCTTGATGTCCGCGTTGCCACCCTTGGCACGGTACTCCCCGGTGTAGGGGTCGTAGGTCTCGATGCCGTCCTTGGTCTTCTTGTAGAAGCCTTGCTTGGTCTTGTTGCCGAGCAGCTTCTTCTCGAGCATCCCGCGGATGTAGTCCGGGACCTTGAAGACCTCGCGCTCCGGATCGCTCGTCAGTGCCGCGTAGCAGTTGTCCGCGACGTGGACCAGCGTATCCAGTCCGACCATATCTGCCGTGCGGAAACTCGCGCTGCGCGGGTGCGCCATCGGGGGGCCGGTGATCGCGTCGATGTCCTCAGGCGCCAGCTTGTCCTCGAGCATCTGCTGGATGCCGAGCATCATGGCGTGGGTGCCGATGCGGTTGCCAACGAAGTTCGGCGTGTCCTTGGCGATCACGATGCCCTTGCCCAGGCTCTCCGAGCCGAACTTGGCGATGCGATCCATCGTGGCCGAGTGGGTCTCTGGGCCCGCCACCAGCTCCAGCAGCTTCATGTAGCGGACCGGGTTGAAGAAGTGCATCACGAGGAAGTTCTCCTTGAACCCCACGCTGCGGCCTTCGACCATGTCGTGGATGCGCAGGCCGGACGTGTTGCTGGCGACCACCGTCGTCGGCTTCACGATCTTCTCCAGGCGCTCGAACAGGGACCGCTTGATGTCGAGGCGCTCGATGATGGCCTCGATGATCAGGTCGCACTCTCCGAGCTTGTCGAAGTCGTCTTCCAGGTTGCCGGTGTCGACCAGCGCCGCGCGGCTCTTGTGGAAGAAAGCGGCGGGCTTGGCCTTCAGGGCGTTCTGCAGACCTCCTTCCGAGAAGCGATTGCGTGCCTTCGGGTCCTTCTTTTCCGCGTCGGAGAGGTTCGGCGGCACGATGTCGATCAGCAGCACGCTCACGCCCGCGTTTGCGAGGTGAGCGGCGATGCCGCTGCCCATGACACCTGCGCCGATGACGCCTACGCGCCGGATCGGTTCACTCATGCGTTGGTCCTTGGTTGGAGTCCCGGCTGGCGGGGCTCGGTTACTCTCTGGTCGAAGGTTCGGAGACCCTCGGTAGGTTGAAACAGTCCGTGTCGATGCTGGGTCCTGCGTCGGTCCCCGCGCAGGCTTCGGGGTTGGGGGTTAGGGCAGGACGCGCCCGTGAGGCGTCGTCGTCAAGTGCGGCTCGAGCGCACTCCGGATGGCGCTCGTCAGGCTCGGGCGCCAGTATTGAGTGCAACTACGTAAGGGGAGCATAACCTTCAGCAAACTGGACGATTTCGCAAGACCCCATCGGACGGCATCGGCTCGAGGCGCGCCTCACCCCAAAACCCTGAGTCAATCCGCGGGTCTCGGGACGCCGGGCTGGCTCGCGCCTACGGCTTCGTCCGGGCGGCTCGGAGGACGGAGGCCCGCCGATTCGGGTCGACGCCGTCGACCCCGGGTCTCGCCGCGCCAGAGCTCCTCCGGTAGCAGGAGGTTCGGGAGCGCGATGGTCTGGAGGACAGCTCGGGTTCAGGCCGGTCATGCCGATGTTCAACCGCGCGAAGTGGCCGCCCCGAAACGTATCCCCGTGGATTCCAGTTCGCTCGGCAGCCTCGCGCCTCGCCGCAGCGCACCTCCCGGCGTTCTTGCCTGGTTCACCTCGGCAGCTGAGGGGCTCACACGAAGGCCACGGTCTGATAGGCGTTGCTCTGCACCGCGCGACTGCCGCTAGCCCCGGCAGGCGCCGGGCTGGGGATACGGCACGACGGGCTCTGCGCGAGCAGCAACTGTCGCGTCCGTCGTGGTACTGCAGCGTCGTGATAGGGACCAAGCTGATACGCTCGCAAGGCAGCGGGGCGGTGCGGTGATCGAACACTGGGTCTCCCTCTATGGCTACTGGGCGGTGCTCCTTGGCACGCTCCTCGAAGGCGAGACGGTGCTGATCATGGGCGCGTACTTCGCCCATCGAGGCTACCTGTCACTGCCCTTGGTCATGCTCTGCGCGTTTCTTGGGAGCTTGCTCGGGGACCAGCTGGCGTTCCTGTTTGGGCGCCGCGTGGGCCGCGCCTGGATCGACCGTCGTCCGCGCCTCTCCAGCCAAGCCGACCGCGTCGCGCGCTTGCTCGAGCGGCATCCAACGGGAGTGCTGCTTGGCTTCCGCTTCGTGTACGGGGTGCGCAGCGTCACGCCGCTGCTGGTGGGGGCCAGCGGGATCTCTCCGGGCGTCTTCGCGCGCTACAATCTGGTGGGAGCGGCGCTGTGGGCCGTGATCGTCGGCGGGCTCGGCTACGCGTTCGGCCAGAGCCTGGAGCTGCTGTTCGCGGAGGCCGAGCGTTTCGAGGTGTGGGTGGTTGCCCTGGGAGTGCTGGTCCTGCTTGGTCTGGCGCTGCGGCGCTGGCTCGAGCGGCGCGCCTGACTCCGCACGGGTCGTCGTGGAAGCGCCAGCCGCAGTCGGGCGGTTGCAGCGCCGCAAGGAAACGTTCGGCGCTGCTCCTGGACGGCTTACCGACGCGAGCGTCGCCGGGTATGCTCGACTCCGTGGGGCCGAACTACGGGATTCGCTGGGCAGTGGCTGCGCTGGTCTTGGGGCTGTCTCTGGGGGTGAGCGCAGTCGCGCACGCCGACGCCGAACCGCCGAACGCCTGCAGCGAACCGGGCAAGCCTTGCGTCTACAAGGGTGAGGTCGGGACCTGCGTCACCGAGCACGTCCACGATCGGCGCCGCGAGCGCTGGTACACCCAGACGGTGTGCGAGAAGGAGGCGCCCAAGCGGCCGGCGGACGACGCCTGGTCGGCCGCTACCAAGCGGCGCATCGCCCAGGGCGTGCTCGTCGGCGGTGTGCTGTTCTGGGTGGTCGCCGGCATCGCGCTGTGGAGGAAGTTCAGGCGTCCCGAGCATGGCTCCCCCCCAGACGCGCAGTAGACGATGCTCATTAGCACGCGGAAACCATCAGGACCCGGGCGCTGGCGCACTCCCGGGCAGCGTGGCGTTGAAGGACCGCCTGCCAATCGACGACCAGCCTGCTAGCGCAGGTTGCCGAGACCCTCGAGGATCGAGCCGTCGGCGGTCAGCGCGAGTACGACGCCGGCGCTGGCGTGCATGCTGGCGAAGGGCGCCGTCCAGGATGGGTCGTGCCAGGGACACTGCCAGCGCGCATGAGGGCCAGGGGCGAGGTAGAACAGGCTGCCGGCGGTGGCCGTCCAGGCCCCGCCGCTCGGATCGAAGCAAGCGACGGAGAGGGGCGCCGGGTTGCCCATTCGTTCCGCGCGGACATCGTCTTCGTCGATCATCACCACGCAGCCCTGGGTGCCAACGACCATACCTCGACCGTGGTCAGGGTTGGTGGCGCACGCCAGGTAGGCGGTGTTGGCGGGGGCTTGAACCCACTCGAGGTGGCCTGCCATCGGATGGAAGATCGCGATCAGGCCCTGGCCCTGGTGGCCTCGTCCCACCACCAGCCAGCGCATCGTGTCCAGGCGGCCAATGTCGTTGACGCTGGAGAAGTGCTCCAGAGGAAACGGCTCCAGCAGGCCGTGTCGGGTGAGACGGTGGAGCACCGGAGGACGCGGAGGCGCGAAGCGTGAGCGCTCCTGGCTGACCAGCACGATGACCTGCCGCATGACTCCGCAGAGGCGCTCGTAGCGTTGCCCGACGCCGCGCACGATCTCCTCGAGGCCCTGGTAGGTGAAGCGATGCACGCCCCCGTCGCGGCTGGCCACGAGCCACTCGCCCGCGCCCATGCAGTAGACGGCGTCGAGCCCAGCACCGCCCCGAGCGGGCACGCCGCGCCACAGCCTGCCGTCCCAGTAGACCAGGTTCTTGCTGGTGGTCGCGAGGCAGCCCTGAGCGCCGTCGAACGCGGCGCTCAGCACGTACTCGTTGCTGGGATTGCCGAACGGATCCGTGAACCCGCGTTGCCGGGTGAGCCACTGCCAGCCGACCCGCGAGGGCGCGGCGCTCTCGGCATGTGCCGGCATGCGGCTCATCGTCGTGCGACCGAGACCCGTGGGGATGTGCAGAGCCCGACGGATCTCGCTGGCGAACTCCTCGGCGGTCTGGGGTCGCTCGCTCGGCTTGGCCGAAGTGCTGCGGGCGAGCAGGGCGTCGATGGCGTCGCAAGCCTGGCGGGACGCCTTCAGGTCCTGAGCCAGGTGCTCGCTCTCCCGGATGCTTGGGCGTTCTCGTGCGGAAATAGTGCGGACCATGTCGACCATGGTCTCGAAATGGAACATGTCGCGCCCCGCGAGAACGTAGTAGGCGATGCCAGCCAGTCCGAAGACGTCGCTGGCCGGGCCCAGCTTCGCGCCCTGGGTGTACAGCTGCTCGGGCGCCGTATAACCCGGCGTGCCCACCCCAGCGCTGACGAAGGTGCCCGCGTCTTCGCTGCGGCTGATGCCAAAGTCCGCGATCTTGAAGCTCTCACGATCACCGAAGCCGGAGCACAGCACGTTGTTGGGTTTGACGTCTCGATGCAGGATCCCCATCTCGTGCACCGCGCTCAAGCCCTTGGCGATGTCGCCGAGACAGTCCGCCGCCCGTAGCGGGTCGAAGCCGGCGCGCGTGCGCTGCAGGCTGTAGCGCACGCGCTCTCCGAGGGTAGTGCCTTCTGCATCCCCATGGATATACTCCAGGGCGAGCCAGCCGAGCTCCAGGACGGTGCCGGGCTGCGTCGGATGCTGCGTCAGGGAGATGTGTAGCGTCCCCGTGTCGAGCAACCTCACGACGTAGGGAGTCGGTGGCACTTGATCGTTGAGCGCGCTGAGCGCCTGGGCTTCCTTGAGCAGCGAGAGCGTCGCCGTGTTCCCCGCATTGCCCACGAAGCGTGGAGTCAGGATCTTCAGCACAGCGGGAGCGACGCCGAAGGGATCGTGGCGAAGCGCGAGCACCACCACCGCCATCCCGCCGCTGCCGAGGATACGCACCACCTGGTACTGCGTGTGCGGCAGCCCCGAGGGCACGTAGTGTCCGATCAGCCCCTCGAGCCGCTCGTCCGCTGGGTGGATGGGGATCACCGACACCGGCGCCCATCCTGTCACAGGTTCGGGGCTAGAAGTACACTCGCCCGTCGAAGCCGAGCCGGGCGTAGAGCAGGAAAGCATGCCCGAAGCGGTTGAAGTCGCCGGAAGTCCCGACCTGGAGCATCAGCGTCGAGGTCTGATCCGTGTTGAAGCGTCGCAGCGGTCGGTACTCGTACCAAGGGAGGTCCACCTCCACCGAGGTGAACTCCTCGCGCACTCCGTCGCTCCGCTTGAACACCGGCGTGCCGAACAGGACTCCATAGAAGTTCACTCCAACCTCGCGGAATAGCACGAACTGCCCCTTCCCCGAGCGCCGCCAGAGGCCGCCAACGCCGCCGTCCGCGGCCTTCAGCGCCAGGCGTTTCCCCGCGTGGAAATCGAAGAGCATGGTCAGCGGGACGGCGATCAACGAGTCGCCGGGGAGGAGCAGATTCGGGATCCGCAGGCGCACCCCGAGGCCGAGGCGAGAAGGCACGCGGTCGCCGCTGCCAGCGAAGGTGCGGTCGTCCTGGCACGGATCGGGGCACACCAGATCCTTCTCCTTCGACTGCGCGATGCCCGTCAGCTGCGCGAACACCACGCCGTCCGTCGAGCGTGTGACGATGCCCTCGAAGCCGTAGCCCACCCCCACGCCCACCTCGAGATCACCTCGTGGTCGTGGCGCGTAGAAGGGCGCCGGAGTCTGATAGCCGCCGAAGTTCCCTCCGAGACGGAAGCCCGAGTAGAAGCGGGCGAACGCGCCGACCTCGTTGCGGAAGCGCGGCAGGTAGGCGTCCTCCGGGCCGAGGCCGGGTTCGATGGTCTGCACCATCACCGCTTCGCTCAGCGAACTCAGCGCGAAGTCGCGCTGACCCCCTGGGAGCTGCGTTGCGGTGCAGGAGTCGAGGCGGGTCAGGCGCTCTGTCTCTGCGGGGTCGATGTGCGGGGCTCCGTCGCGAATGCTGTAGTCGCCCAGGGTCGCGTCCACGAACTGGCTCAGGCTCTCGGCCAGCGCCGGCACGCTGTAGCTCACGTCCTTGGGCTGCATGTTGCCGTCGCCCTTCGCGGTGTAGCGACTGCCATCCCAGGTCCTGGCATCGACGCCGTTCTCGCAGTAGTAGTCGTGGGTGCCCATGCGCTCGGGGCTGATGCCCCAGGTGCCCACGATGTGCCCCGCCGAGAATGAATCCTCGAGGAAATGAAGGGCGAAGGCCTCGCTCATCATGGCCCGAGCCAGGAGCGCGAAGTAGCCGGCGTCGTCGGGGCTCATGGCGCTGAGGCGCAGCCCGAGCTCGAGCGCTGCGCGGTGATAGACCACGTACAGAGCCACGGCGTTCACCGGCTGCTTGGGGTCGACGCTGCGCGCGAGGTAGCTGTCCAGGGTGTCCGAGGTCTCGCGCACCAGCATGAAGTGCGCGTTGTTCGCCTCCGCTCGGCTCAGGTAGTGGTCGTCGGCCATCTCGTTCTTGACGTGGGTTCCGTGCCACGCGTCGAGGCGCTCATCGGGAGTCTTGGCCTGCTCGATCAGCGCGCGGGTCCGGAAGGCGATGCGCACGACCTCCCGCAGCCAGTCGGCGCCCAGCACCGACTTCTCGAGTTCGCCAGGGGTGCAGGAGTGATCCGCGGCGATGGCAGGCAACATCGCGAAGTCGATGCAGTCTCCGACGTCGTCCTCGCTGCCCGGGACCGTCGCGCAGTCGGCCCCCGAACACAGCTTGCGCGTCTTGCCGGCGGCGGCGCTCTTGCACAGGCGGTCGCCACGGTTGACGTGGACGCGCCACTGCTTCCACAGCTTCTCGAGCTGAGCGCGCCGGGTGGGGGCCAGGCGGTAGACCGTGTACAGCCCGAGCTCATGGTGCTCGTGAAACAGCCACGCTCTGGCGACACCGGGGCTCAGCCAGACGCCGAGCAGCGTCGCCATGCAGGCCAGCAGCGGACCTAACCCCCGATCCCGCCGAGAGCAAGGACGAGATGACCATCGAAGACCACGACTCGGGTTGCGTGCGGAAACCGCCCGTCTGATCCTGGCTAGCCCCATCGTGGTGTTTCTATCGGAGAAACGCCGTGGGGAGAAGCGCCTCACTGCGCCAAGAGCGTTTCTCGGGTCAGTCTGTCATGGCCACGCGCACGGTGTGGCGGCGGCGCAGTCCCCCGCCGGTCAGCTGGCGAGGTGGTGGAGCTTGGGGGCCGGTCGCTGCGCAGAGCGGCTCGGGATGCCCTCTTGAGCCGTGGGTGGGACGCCTTCGAGCGCCTCGATGCGATGGACGAGCTTCTGAATCAGCTTCTCGTAGGCCGCCATCTCGGCCTGGTAGGTGAACTTCTCGGTCGCCGACACGATCAGCACCATGCAGGCTACCGCCGCGAACCAGGGTGCGGTGAATCCCAGCACTCCGAACGCCAGCAGCCCCAGCAGGAACACCGCGGAGCTCAGGAGCACGCCGCGCCACCTGCGTTGATTGCGTCCGGGTTGAAAGCTGTTGTCCAGAAGCTGTGCTTCCCGCGCCGTCAGCATGTTGATGTCAGTTTGGATCATGTGCCCCTCGACTTTCTGCGCGCTCGACTGCACGCAGTCTCGGGACTTGCAGCGATCATGCCAGCTTCCCGGAGCGCCGGTGCATTTCCGTGAGGATCATGCGTCCGGGCTCGGATCCTCGCTCTGCGGACGCTGGCTCGTCATGCTCGAGGGCTGGGGGTGAGGGGAAAGGAGTCGCGCGCTGTCTGGTTCCAGCCGGTAGCCGTGAGTCTTGATGCCATGCTCACGGAAGGCCTTGAGCAGGGCCTTGCGCATATCGTGCTTGAGGTTCCAGGCGCTGCTCGGCGTGTCTGCCCAGGCCGCGAGCCAGCACTGGATCCCCGTCTCCTTGACGTCCATGAGCCAGAACGACGGTGGCTCGTGGTCGACGAAGCTGGGACTGCCGAGCGGCACCTGGAGCGCCAGGCGTTCCACCTGCTCGATGTCGCTGTCATGGGACACCCAGAACTCGATGCACGCCCAGAGATAGCGGTCGTTGAGCGAGTAGTTGATCACGTTGCTCTGCATCATGCGGCTGTTCGGCACCACGTAGCGCCGCCAGTCCCAGACCCGGAGTGTCGTGTGGGTAACCGTGATGTCCTCGACGGTCCCGTACAGCTCGTCGAGCATCACGGTGTCGCCGATGTTGATCTGCTTCGACCACGCCAGGGCGAGCCCGGCGAACGCGTTCTCCACCGTGGGGCGCGCGGCCATGCCGACGAACACCGTGATCGCACCTACCATCACGCTGAGCAGCGCGGCGGGCAGCTCACCCAGGAACGGCAGCGCCGCGAGGATGGCCATCAGCCCGATCACCAGGGGAATCACCACGCGACGGGTGACCGTCGTGTGCTTGTCGATGCTCTCGAGGCCGCGGGCCTTGGCCGTCGCGGTGGGGTCGTCGATCGGTGACGCCGTGTTGATCGCCTCGAGGTAGCGGCGCTTCTGCAGGCGCTCGGTGCGCTGCGCATGGGTCTGCCGAAGCCAGAACAGCGCGCGCATCAAGAGCAGCGCGCCGCAGATCAAGATGGCGCCGAGATAGAGTGCGGTCGCTGGTCGGATCCCCAGATCGCTCAGCATGCTCCGACCCTACACAGCGCCCGGCGTAGGCGCAAAGCCCGTCGTTTTCGGGAGGATCTGCGGAGGTCGGGGCCGGGGGACCTGGCGCGCCCGCTGCGACCGAGGCTGAACGTTCGGCCTCCGGAGCACCCTCGAGCTGGACTGAACCGGCTCCGTCGTTCAGATTCCGCGCCTGGTCATGGAAGATCTGCAGAGCCATCGAGACGATCGCGGCGTGCCCCTCGACGAGGTGGGCGTCAGCGGATTGCGCTACCCCATCATC
>JAGQIY010000637.1 GCA_020430865.1 Myxococcales bacterium | reverse complement strand
TGTTTCTTCCATCACGCCGATGACATCACGCTGCGAAGCTCCGTGGTACACGATTGCCCTGCGCATGGACTGCTGGGAGCCGACGAGGGCTCTGGGACGTTGCTGCTCGAGTACACCGAGTTCTATCACTGCGGAAACGCGGACCAGCATCACACCGTGTACATGGCTACGGACGAGACGCGGTATCCGAGCGCCGTGTTCCGCATGCAGCACTGCTACGTCCACGATTCTCGAGGCGGTCACTCGGTGAAGAGCCGCGCCGCGCGCAACGAGATCTATTTCAACTGGATCGAAGGTGGCCTGTACCACGAGCTGGAGTTGATCGGCGCCGACGGACAAGCCGCAGACCTCGTCCGCGAGGACAGCGACGTGGTGGGAAACGTGCTGCGCAAGACGAACGACTCCTACAGCGTGCGCATCGGCGGGGACGGAACCGGCGACAGCGGGGGACGCTATCGCTTCGTGAACAACACGTTCTTGCTGCAGTCGGAGGCGCGACCAGTGCTGCGTCTGTTCGACCGGGTTCAAAGCCTCGAGGTGGACAACAACCTGTTCTATCGTGCGGGTGGTAAGCCGGTGCAGGCGCTGCACACGGAGCACGTGCGCTGGACGGAGGGGCGACCGATCCTGAGTGGAGCGAACAACTGGCTTCCCTCCGGTTCGCAGTTCCCCGAGGAATGGATTGGCACGAAGCTCGGGGGCGATCCCAAGCTCATGGACGTGTCCGGGCTGAGTCGCCCAGATGGGGGCATCGATCTCCGACCCGGCCGAGGCAGCCCCCTGGTCGACGCTGGGGCGTTGACCGTCGCTGGGCCCAAGGGCTTCGAGATACCCAGACCGCTGACGGCGCTCTCCTCCTCGCCTCCACCTCGTCGCGGAGGCGTTTCTTTCTTGCGTGAGACCGATGGCAAGATCGACATCGGCGCGTACGAGGGAGGCTTCCCGCTGCGAGCCATGCGCCGGCTGCCCGAGCGGCCTGGCTCCGGAGACGCTGTCGATCCGATGACGCCGAATGCCGTGGCTCCAGCCTCCGATGCAGAGCCCGCGGGATCTCTGGGCCCGGCGCGCTCGGAGCACAGCGCGGGACGTTGCGGTTGTCGCACCGTCGGCGCCCCAGGGGGCGCGGGACCCGACTGGCGCGCTTGGGGCGTGCTGACGTGGCTTGGCGCGCTGGGCGGCTTCGCGCGGCTGCGCGGCCGACGCGAGAAGCCGCGCTGGGGCGAGCCGCGAGTGCGTTGGCAGGCAGGGGTCATGGACCACGAGAAACACACGCGCCGTCTGCGCCGCCTGATACGCTCCTAGGGTTATGGGTCGCGCCACTCCTCGCGTGGTGACTCTCGGCGGGGGTCACGGGCAGGCGGTCGTGCTGCAGGCGCTGCGTCGCCTGGAGTGCGAGATCACCGCTGTGATCTCGGTGGCTGACGATGGCGGTTGCTCGGGCAAGCTGCGTCAGGAGCTCGGCATGCCACCACCAGGCGACTTGCGTCGATGCCTCAGCGCGTTGGCCAAGAGTCCAGAGCTCGCTCGACGCTTCGAGCTACGCCTCGAGGAACCAGGCTTCGAGGGACGCAGCGTCGGCAACCTCGCCCTTGCCGGGGTGTTCCGGGAGACCGGGAGTCTACAGCAGGCGGTGGATTGGGCCGGGGAGCGGCTCGGGTGTGTGGGACGAGTGGTGCCCGTTTCCGAGTCCCCTGGCGTGCTCGTGGTCTATGACGCCGAGCTCGGGCGAGTCGAAGGAGAGAGCAACGTCGAGCGGCGAGACGTGGTGCCGATGGTCGCTGCCGTGCACGGTGCCCTGCGCGCCAACCCCATCGCCATCGACGCGATACGATGCGCGGACCTGATCGTGATGGGACCGGGCAGCTTCTACACCAGCACGCTCAGCGTGATCACCACGGGGGAGGTGGCGCAGCGGGTCTGTGAAAGCCAGGCGGAAAAGTTGCTGATCGCCAACCTGCTCGCCGAGGGGAGGCAAACACAGGGTTTCATCGACACCGACTACCTGCGTGTGCTCTCGGACCATCTCACCATCGCCAGTGGAGGTGAGACGACGCGGGTGCATCTGCTGGCTCACCGCGCACCCCGAGCAGCGGAGGGAAGCTTCTCCGAGGAGCCCCTGAGTGACGGGGCGCGGCACCTGGTTGCACCTCTTGCGTCACCCTCGGTCGGTCTCCACGATCCGGATCTCCTCGCCGACGCGCTCAGTGAGTTCTTTGGACTCGAGCGGCGCTCCGCGCCCGAGTCTCGCCTCCCGACGGAGCGTGAGCGGACGAGCGCGCTGGAGATCGAAGCGCGCCTGCGCGCGAGCCTGGACCCAGAGACCTGAGTTCGCGGGAGCGGGAACGCCGTAGCGTCGGGGGTGCCGGGTCCCGGCGTGCCGGGTCAGGTCAAGATGTCATCGAACAATCGTTGGTGGGCGTCGATCATCGCTCGCACGCTGAAGCAGCGCTCGAAGCGCTCGCGGTTTCGCGCGGAGAACTCGGGGAGTCGATCCCGCTCCTCGGCAGCCCGCAGGATGCAGCGCGCCAGGGCGCCAGGGTCCTTCGGAGGCACCACGAAGCCACTCTCTCCGTCCAGGATCACCTCGGGATTCCCACCGACGCTGGTGCACAGCACCCGCTTCCCCATGGCCAGCGCCTCGCAGAGCGCGAGGGGCAGGCCCTCCCACAGCGAGGGCAAGACGTAGAGATCGAGCGCCGAGATCACCTCGGGCATGTCTCCCCGGTAGCCCATGAAGCGGAAGCGATCTCCGAGGTCCCTCGCTTGGTCCTCCAGCTGTTGACGCAGCGGCCCGTCTCCGGCGACGGCGAAGCGCACGTTGGGGGACCGCTCGAGCACGTCCCGCGCGGCCTCGATCAGGTAGCTGATGCCTTTCTGCTCCGAGAGCACGACGCCTGTTCCGACCAGGAACTCGTCGTCCCTCACCCCCAGCTCGGTGCGCACCTTCGTGCCGTCAACCGCGCGGAAACGCGATCCGTCGATTCCATTGTGAATCACCTGGACGGGACGCGGCACTCGAACGTCCCGTTGCAGCGTGCGCTCGAGGTCGTGACTAACAGCCACGATGCGGTCCGCAAGACGCACGTACAGCTTGAACTTCTGGCGCGAACTCTCGCTGGCGCTGTAGATCTGGTTGTGCTCGGAGTAGAGCAGCACGGGGCGAGGAAGGGTCCCGCGCAGGGCGAGGCCCGAGTAGATCAGAGGCGCGGCGTTGTGCGCGTGCACGATGTCCAAGCGCTTGTCGGCGATGAAGCGGCGCAGATCACGCAGCGCCGCGAAGTCCACCGAGATGGGGCCAAGCTTGGTCTGGCGCTTCTCGAGCACCAGGCAGTTCTGCGGCGGAAGGTCGACCTGCGAGAACAGCTTTCCCGGGCCATCCAGGCAAATCAAGAAGGGCTCGACCCGCGTCCGATCGAAGTGCTGGAGCAGGCTGATGACGACCTTCTCCAGGCCGCCGACGTCGAGGTTGTTGACCACCATGCAGACGCGCGGTGGGGAGTTTGCAGGACGCAGGCGTCGTAGCGTACGACCTAGCGACGGGAGCGAGCGGCCCATGGCTAGATGTCCAGCTCGCCGTCGTACATCGCCCAGCTGCTCTCGCTCAGCACGCGCCGCCTGAACGCGTCGTCGCGTTCCTTGGGCACGTAGGCGATCAGGTTGCGCTCGCCCGCGCGCCGAAAGAACAACAGCTTCGGCAGGATCTCCACCACGCTCGGCGTGCCCGCGTAGTAGATGCAGATCGAATCCTTGCCCGAGTCGTGCATGAATCTCGCGAACGCCATGACCAGCGCCTCGCCCTGGGCAGGGGGCCCGTCCCACACCGCATCCAACAGGAACACCTTGCCATCCTCCTCGCGGAACACGATGAAGCCACGCAGCTCCCCGCTCGACGTGTTACGCATGCGGAAGAAGCGGTAGCTCTGGGTAGGGTGGTCCGCGTAGCGCCAGTTGAGATAGGCCGAGTCTCGCGCCCCCGACACATCGCACAGGGCGGCGCTGGCGAACTCGAGTGCATCGAAGCTCTCGTCGGCGCGCGCCTGGAGGTCGCAGCTGATGCCGCGTAGCTTGCCAACCGAGAGCCGCAGGTCGTTGATCTGAAGCACCCGATCGCCCACCAGGCTACCGATCCGCGCGGCGGGCGGCACCAGCTTCTCCCGCAGCCGTGGCCCGACGTAGGGCTCGAGCCGCGAATCGGTGAGCTCACCCAGCTTGTAGCCGGTGCGCAACGGTTTCACCCACATCACGCTGTGGGCCACGGCGCCGTAGCCGATGCGCTTGAAGATGGGCCACGCGAGGTTGTTCGGATAGCCGTAGATGAACTCGAAGCCGGCCTCCGCGCTCTGTTCCGCGAGGGTTCGCTGAAGCTGCAGCGCTGGACCCGCGATGCGGTGCTTCTTGCTGACGAGGAAATCCGCCATCACACCGGCGATCACCACGCGATCTCCCACGCGGACGCGCCGCGGGTAGACGCTGGCGCAGCCGATCAGCTCGTTGGCCTGTGTATCCTTGACGAACCACGTCTTCGCCGGTCCCAGGGGGTTCGTCTCGTAGAACCAAGCGAGGCGCTTCTCGATCACGTCCTGGATGCGTGAGTCGCTCATGCCCTCGCGCCACAGGGCCGTGACGGCGCGGGTCTCTCCTGGCGTTGCGAGGTACGCCTCGTAGCGGTTCATGCGTGATTCACTCCGAAAGGCCTGCGCGGCGCACCGCGCGATTGATGAAGGGGACGAAGGCCTTGGCTGCCTTCTGCTGCCCCTCGGTGGTGGGGTGGCTGTCCGTGCCGTCTCCCGACGGATACGCCAGGAAGTTCGAGTCGCCCCCGGTGAGCTGGGCGTAGTAGTCGAAGACCACCACGTTCTTCAGCGGATAGTCCTTCAGCCAGCCGTCTGGCGAGGCGACCCAGTCATTGAACTCGCGGGCGAGGCGGGCGCGCTCCGCCAGCACCTCCGCCGTCGAGGGCTTGCCCATCGCCTTCTTGGCGAGCGCCTTCAAGAGCGGCTCCTTGTCGAAGCTCGACGCGTTCGGTGGCGCGGTCAGGTAGACGAATAGCTTGTGCGGCTGGCGCTTGAACTCGTCCAGGAGCCTCGTGAACTCGGCGCGCGCGTTCCACACCGTGAGCTCGGGACCCGAGGGGTCTCCCGGGGCTCGACCCATCCCCACGAAGCGATTGTTGGGATAGCAGGACTTGAACAGGACGACGTCGTTGTCTCCGTCGCCTAGCTCCTCGTCATTGAAGCGCGCGCGGAGGATCTGTTCCATCTTGGTCTGGAACTTCGGGAGCCAGTCGAACAGATCGGTGTTCTCTCCGAGCGTGCTTCCGTAGGAGACCTCATGGACCGCGTAGCCCTGGGCAGACAGCAGGCGTCTCAGGCCGCCGCCATTCTCGTGCGTCGAGTGGATGCTGTCTGCCAGGTCACGGTTCGACCCGGGATCCGCGAGCAGCTGGCCACCGACCGAGTGGTGGATGAACAGCAGGTCCAGGTTCTTGGCAGGTTTCTCGTCGGAGAATGCGCTTAGGTCCATGGTCTTGCTTCCCTTCTCGGGCACCGAGTGCGCCTCGCCACCCACCGGGATGAGCAGAGCGCCAAAAATGAAGACGCCAGCAGCGATACCAACAGACAGCTTCTTACCCATCTTCAGCCTTCTCCGGGGGTGAGCGGGAAAATGCTCGCGAAGGATCAAACGCTGGCGGCGCGCGGCGGGAGCAGCTCTGGGTCGTCCCAGTCTGGCCGTCGCCCGTAGCGCAACAACCCGTAGGCAAAGCCGAGTCCGTGGGACACGTGCAAGGTCGGGAAGATCGCCCACACCACGGGGATCGCCCACGCGCCAACCTTGTGGCCGACACGCGCGGCTTCGACACCGGTCAGGGCAGCGTAGGCGCCGAAAGCAAGCCAGGTGGAGGGCTTGTGGGGCCGCGTCAGCAGCAGCACGGCTCCCCCCATCGTCATCATGAAGGGAATCGCGGGGCTGATGCGCGGAAAGCGACCCCGCTTGAGCAGCGTGCGCGCTCGACCGGTGCCGTACTTGAAGTACTGCTTCGAGAGGCTGCGGAACGAATCCCTGGGGTAATAGTAGGCCTCGATCTCCGAGCTCAGGTAGATCTTGCCGCCGGCTTCCAGGATGCGCTGGTTCAGCTCGGAGTCTTCGTTGGTGATGGCTCGCGGATCGTACATGCCGACCTGCTCGAATACCTCGCGACGAAACGCGCCGCAGAAGACTGTATCCACGAACCCGCTCTTCGTCTCGTCCTTGTAGGTCGCCCCGCCAACGCCGAGTCGGCTCTCCATGGCAGCGCACAGGGCTCGCTGGAACCACGTCTCGGCCCGCGGGCGTTGAGACCCGCCAGCGTTCATCGCGCCGGTCTCCTGGAGCGCCTCGATGCACTTCCTCACGTAGTCGTTCGCGTACTCGCAGTGCGCGTCGAGCCGCACCAGCACGTCACCCTCGGCGATACGAATGATCTCGTTCATCGCCGCAGCCTGAATGCGCTGGGGGTTGTCGACCCAACGCAACCGTGGTTCCCGCGCGGATAGCTCCTCCAGGATCTCCCGGGTGCGGTCGCTGCTGCCGCCGTCCGCCACCACCACCTCGACGCGACTCGGCGGGTAGTCCTGGTTCAGCGCGTCGCGGACGCACTTCTCGATGTAGTGCTCCTCATTCAGGCAAGGGATGCCGATGGTCACGAGCGGCAGGTCGATCTCGGGCATGATCCCGCGAGCCCTAGCACTCCCCGAACCGAAATGCGACCGCGGATCCCGCGCTCGAATCGGCGTCGCGCAACCGTTGCGTGATCCTCGCCGCGTGGTCCCCCGGTCGCGGCGGTCTCGCCTGATCGACTCGCTCGGCTGAGTCAGTTGGAGCTCGGTGGGCGGAGCGTCGGCCGCCGGCGAGCCACCAGGAACGTGCTGTCGTCGGCAGCCAGGCCGGAGCCACGGTAGGCGCGACACATCTCGATCAGCCGCTCGCGCATCGAGCTCACGCTGGCGCGCGGGTTGATCGCCACGATCTGCGAGAACCCCATGCCGAGGCGGTCAGCTCCCAAGGGTTCTCGCCGCTGGTCCTCCATTTCGGTCAGGCCGTCCGTGTACAGCAAGAGCACGTCATCCAGCGCCAGGACGCTGTGTTCCGAGCGGAAATGACTCTGGATCATGCCCAGCCCGACGTTTTCGTTCTGCTGAAGTGTGCGTAGCGAGCCGTCTGGTCGCACCACGAACGCCGCGGGGTGACCGGCGCTGACGACCTCGAGCTCACCCGTATGGCAATCCAGTGCGACGCACGTCATGGTGACGAACGAGTGGTCGGGGAGGTAGCTCATCAGGTACTCGTTGCACCGCCGCATCAGCTCCGGAAGCGGAGGGCTGGTATCCGCGGTGGCCCGCACGAGCGTGTGCAAGCTGGAGGCGACCAGGGCTGCTTGCAGACCCTTGCCGCACACGTCGGCGATGGCGAGCAAGACCCGACCATCGGGCAGGGGTAGTGCGTCCACGTAGTCGCCACCTACCCAGCGGCAGGGCTCGAAACCGATGGCGAGCTCCAGGCCCTCGAGCTCGAAGGCACGAGGGACGAGGCCCTCCTGGATCTGCCGAGCCATGTCTAGCTCACGCTCGATGAACGCGCTCTGGCGGACCTGCGCTCGCATGTCCCAGACGACCTCCGCTTGCTGGTATGCCTCCGAGACCAGCGCCACGAGGTTGAGCCATTCGTCGGAGCCGTAGCGCTCGGGGAACTCGAGGTACAGGGCGTCGATGCGCTGATCCGTCGTGATCAAGGGGACCGCCACGACGGAGACGTCTCGTACGCGCCCGGGGTGCACCACGTCCCCCGTGATCTCGGTGTTCGATGCCAGCACGGGCTCGTGCGTGTCCCACAGCTGCTTCAGTACGCGAGGCACGAACTGCAACGGGCGGTCCGTGCGATCGTGATGCTGAGGGCCGCAGATCACCTGGGGGGTGCGGCCCTGCTCGAGCCGCACGACGGCGGAAGAGTTGGCAGGGAAGTCGTCGCCGACCACGAACTCACACAACGTGAACACCCGCAGACCCCAGTCCTCGACGCGCATCAACTCGCGGCTGAGCTTCATCAGGGTGCCGAGATGAGCCGCGCTGATCTGCGGAGCGGTGCGCAGGGTGGATGGGGGTTGATGAAAGACCGCGGTGGGTTCGTCCTGCTCAGTCGCCGCCGCGGTGCGCATGCGGCTGGAGCTCGGGGCGTCGACCAGGGGCGAGCGAAAATCGGGCACCGAGTTCGAGCGCAGTCTGAGAGTGAACTCGCCGATGCGGACGCCATCTCCCGGATTGAGCAGGCGCTCGGCGGCGGGCGTGCCGTTCACGTAAGTCCCGTTCTTGCTCCCGAGGTCATGGATCCACCAGCGCCCAAACGGACCCATCACCAGCTCGGCGTGGGAGCGCGAGACGCTCGAGTGGTTCAACACGACCTGAGCGTCAGGGCGCCTGCCGATGACGTGGTGGCTACCAGACAGCTGGTGAAAGCGAACACGCTCCTCTCCGACTCGTCGGATTTCGAGGAACGCTTTGGCGTTGGTTCGGGACTCGGGACCGCTCATGCCAGATCGGGCTTCGCCCGCAACGAACTCAGTACACGAAAGTGCCGCCGTCTCTAGTCTCTGGTGAGGGGCATCGCAACACGGCCGATTGGCCGAATGCGGCGCCGTGCGCGTGTCTCGCTGGGTCCGCCTCGGGAGGTGGCGGTCCTTGAATCCCTCGAGCTCCACGCACCCGCCGTTCAGCCAGCACTCCACCGTCACGTGAGTTTCCGCGCCGTTGAAACCCAGGCCTTGAAACCCAGGCCTCGAAACCCAGGCCTCGAAACCCAGGCCTTGAAACCCAGGCCTTGAAACCCAGGCCTCGAAACCCGGTCTCGAAACCTGGTCTTGGAGCCCCGCTCGACCTCAGCCTGGCCAGCTCGCCTCCGGCGGCGATCCTACGCGCGCCTGTGGGACGCGTGCTCCGCTGATCTTTCGCGAGGTCGCTGGGGCGGCGTCAACGTTTGCGTGGCCTGTCCACGGATCAGCGCTTCGGCCGTGCGACGCGGAGGTCCGTTGCTCCCGAACGGGCGGGCGACGTACAGCGCAATCCTCGCCCACAAACCCAAAAATTCGCTTAGCCCTGGTGTGGGCGACTGCGCTACATCTCCCGGCCAGTACGCTCGGGCCCAGAGTGCACGCACGAGTCAAGAAAGGTCCCTGATGTTTTCCGCAGACGTTCTCAAGATCGACGCGCCGCAGGTGGCGGACGCGATACAGAAGGCCATCGTCGAGCAGGTGCGCGGCACCCTGCGGCGAAAAGGGGCCGTTCTCGGGCTGAGCGGCGGCATCGACAGTTCAGTGGTCGCTGCGCTGTGCGCCCGCGCGTTCGGCCCGCAGCGCGTGCTGGGATTGTTCATGCCGGAGCGTGACTCGTCCGACGATGCGCTCTCACTGGGGAAGCTCCTCGCCGACGCCTTCGGTATCCCCACGGAACTCGAGAACATCAAGCCGGCGCTGGACGGGCTCGGTTGCTATCGTCGTCAGGACGACGCGATCCGCATGGTGTTCGCCGACTACGAGCCGGGGGACAAGTTCAAGATCACGCTGCCGTCGATCCTCGAGGGCAATCGCCTCAATGTCTTTCGGCTGACCATCCAGAAGGCGAACGGGGAGCTCAAGGAGTCGCGGATGCCGCCTGCCGCCTACCTTCAGCTGGTGGCGGCGACCAACTTCAAGCAGCGCGTCCGCAAGATGATGGAGTATTACCACGCGGATCGCCTCAACTATGCCGTCGCTGGCACCCCGAACCGGCTCGAGTACGACCAGGGATTCTTCGTCAAGAATGGTGACGGCTCGGCGGACGTGAAGCCCATCGCGCATCTCTACAAGAGCCAAGTCTACCAGCTCGCCGAGTACCTCGGGGTGCCGGAGGAGATCCGCAAGCGTCCTCCGACCACCGACACCTACTCGATGCCGCAGACGCAGGAGGAGTTCTACTTCGCGTTGCCCTACGACAAGATGGACCTCTGCCTCTACGCGCTGAACAATCAGGTGCCTGCCGCGGAGGTCGCGGCGGTGCTCGAGCTGACGTCCGAGCAGGTCGAGATCGTGTTCAAGGACATCGAGGCCAAGCGGCGCACGACCAAGTACCTCCACATGGGGCCTATCCTCGTGGAACCGCTTCACGGCTGAGGTCGCGAGCGCGCCATGTGCGGAATTGCTGGCATCCTGAGCTTGAAGGCCGACCTGCCCCCGACTCCGGTCGAGGTGCTGAGTCGCATGGCCGCTACGATCGAGCACCGAGGCCCCGATGAGTTCGGCGTCTATCGCGACGCCCGCGTGGGCTTGGCGCACGCACGACTCTCGATCATCGACCTGGCCACCGGTCAGCAGCCGCTCGCCGACGTCGACGAACGCTTCTGGTTGGTGTTCAACGGCGAGATCTTCAACTACGTCGAGCTGCGCGCGGAGCTGGTCCAACTCGGTCATCGCTTTCGTACGAAGTCGGATACCGAGGTCATCGCGGTCGCGTTCAAGCAGTGGGGGCATGAGGCTTTCGCCCGCTTCAATGGGCAGTTCGCGATTGCGCTCTGGGACCCTCGGAAACGCGAGCTCACGCTTGCTCGTGACTGGTCTGGGATTCGGCCGCTGTACTACATGGAGCACGCGGGCCGGCTCTACTTCAGCAGCGAGGTGAAGGCGATCTTCGCGGCCAGCGACGAGGTACCTCGCGCGTTCGACGCTCGAGGTCTCGAAGAAACGTTCACCTTCTGGAGTGCCGTACCTCCCCAGGGGGTGTTCGAGGGAGTGCGTGACCTGCCGCCCGGACGCGTGCGTGTCTATTCGGAGTCCGGGGTGGAGGAGCATGCGGCCTTCGAACTCGCGTTCCCGCGTTCCCGCGAGGAAGAGTTCCAGGGCAGCCTCGATGACGCCGTGGTCGCGGTGCGTGACGCCCTCAACGAAGCCACTCGTCTGCGCATGCTGCGCGCTGACGTGCCCGTTGGGAGCTACCTCTCGGGCGGCCTGGACAGCTCTCTGGTCGCGGCGATGGGCAAGCGCGCCAAGGGTGAGGGGTTTCAGACGTTCAGCCTGCGCTTCGAGGATGCGGAGTACGACGAGACCGATTTCCAGCGGATGATGGTCAATCACATCCAGAGCCAGCACCACGAGCTGGTGGTATCGCGTCGCAGCATCGCCGAGGTATTCCCGAGGGTGATTTTCCACGCGGAGCGACCCGTGCTCAGGACCGCCCCCGCGCCGCTCTTCATGCTCAGCGGACTGGTCCATCGGCACGGCATCAAGGTCGTGCTCACCGGTGAGGGCGCGGACGAGGTCTTTGCCGGCTACGATATTTTCCGAGAGGCAAAAGTCAGACGCTTCTGGGCGAAGCAGCCCGACTCCTCCTGCCGTCCGCGGCTCCTGGAGCGCCTGTACCCTTACCTGGCGCGCTCTCCCGTGAGCCAGCAAGCCATGGCTCGCAAGTTCTTCGGGAGAAACCTGGCTGGCTACGCGCAGCCCGGCTTCTCCCACGACATGCGCTGGCAAGGCACGGCAGCCTTGAAGCGTATGTTCACGCCCGCCCTGCGCGAGGCTGTCGGGGGAGTCGACGTCGAGCGGCGCTTGATTGGCGACTTGCCCGAGGATTTCTCCAGGTGGTCGTATCTGGCCCAGGACCAGTACCTGGAAATGCGCACGCTGCTGGCTGGGTATCTGCTGTGCTCGCAGGGTGATCGCATGCTGATGGGGAACTCGGTCGAGGGGCGCTTTCCGTTCCTTGACATCAACGTCGCGCGCCTCGCTGCCTCGCTTCCTGCCAGCTACAAGCTCCGCGTGCTCGACGAGAAGCACGTGGTCAAGCGCGCCAGCCACGGAGTCATCCCCGGGGAGATCCTGTCCCGCAAGAAGCAACCATATCGTGCGCCGGACGCGCTGGCGTTCGTCGGCGAAGGCGCGGAGTGGGCGGAGGACTTGCTCTCGGAGAACGCGATCAAGGACTCGGGTGTGTTCGAACCAAG
>JAGQIY010000636.1 GCA_020430865.1 Myxococcales bacterium | reverse complement strand
CGTTCACCTGGACTACGCATTCTGGAGTGACAAGGGCCTGCCAGAGAACTCCACCGGCGTCGGCGCGCGACTGGGCTACCGCTACACGCCCGGAATGGAGCTCGAGGTGCGCGGCCGCTACATCAAGTCAGGCAGCACCGGTATCAGCTCGTCGACTGGCTGGGCGGCCTCGGCGGCGAACCTCTGGTTCGTCGGCCTGGCGCCGGCGTGGGAGCTGGGGATCGGAGTCGGTGGGGGCTATGAGGTGCACAAGACCAAGCTGCGCACGAACCGCACGTTCTTGCACGGTCGGGTTGCCCCTCTGGTGCGCTGGAGCCTGTCTTCGGCGCTGGCTCTCGACGTGGGACCAGAGGCCGGAGTTGGCGTGATGAGCTCCGAGGGCAGCGCTGGCGCGGAACAGTCCGACGACTTCGTCTTTCGCTACGGCGGGTTCGTGAACCTCAGCTGGCGCTGGGGTGGTGGCGCTTCTGCGACCGAAGAATCGACCTCGAGCAGCGACGACAGCTGGTAGTCCCTCGCTGCCCCGCTTTTCCACCGGCATAATGCGTGGATGGTTTGGTTCTCGGCGCGACCGCCCAACGCGAGCTGGATCCTTCGACGCAGCATGGCGGTCGGCGCGCTCTCACTGCTGGCGCTTGGGTCCGCTTGTTCCAGCTCCGGCGGTGGCGGGAGCGAAGGCGCCGGCGCCAGCTCCGGTATCGGAGGGTCGTCTGCGGCCGCGAGCAGCGGTGGTACGGGTGGCGGCGCTGGAAACGCTGGGGCGACTGGTGGAGGTGCCGGGAACGGAGGCTCCGGCGCTGGCGGCTCGGGTGGTTCCGGAGGGAATTGCTCCCTCGGGACCTTCTGCAACCCGATCCCGATTCAGAGCTTCCCCTACTCGGACGAGAGGGATACCACCAGCGCTTCGAGCGACGCGGTGGACACCTACGACTGCGCGCCGGGCACGAGCGAGTCTGGGCCAGAAGTGGTGTACCAGGTGGACGTGCCTGAAGCCGGGCGCCTCAGCGTGAGCGTGGCCGACGCCGACGGCGTGGACGTCGACGTCCACCTGCTCGACTCGCCGAGCGGTGCTGGCTGCCTCGTGCGCGACGATTCGAGCTTCGACTACGACATCGCGGCGGGGAGCTACTACGTGGTCGTGGACACCTGGGCTGACTCGAACGGGATCGAGTATCCGGGTGGATATACACTCGACGTGGCTTTCAGCCCTGCTGCAGCGGGGGACTGCGCGACCTACCCGCTGGATCTGAAGATGTTCTGGACCAGCTGCGATGCGTCACTCGACTGCTTCGAAGCGACGGACCCCAACGACGGGAAGACCTATCGCTACCTGCGCACCCCAGCCACGGGACCGGTCGTGAAGGAGGCTCACCTGGTCACGGTGGATGACGACTTCGGAGGGGGCTGGCCTTCGAGCTTCACCGATCAGATCGCTCGCCACTACGGCCTGAGCCAAGCGGCGACGGGATACGGGATGACGCGCAGCGAGCCGTGGGCGCCGGCCGGCGAGGGCGGCTCAGAGTACGGGCAAGGCTCCACGGGAGTTCCGCTGCCGGTGGTCGCCGAAGCCTGGTACGTGAACATGTACTGGCGCAACAAGCCCGCGGCGGGCACGCGCATGATCATCAAGAACCCCGCCAACGGCCGCGCGGTGGTCGCCGCCGCAGGCTATGAGACCGGGCCGGGGTCGAACACCGCCATCGGCGGCGTGACCGAAGAGATCCACCACTACCTCGGCTCCAGTCATCGCGACGACCTGCAGCTTGGCTTCGCTGTCAGTGACTCGCTTCCCTACGGTCCGATCCAGTGCCATTGATCCCGAGGTCGCGCCACTCGTGGACCGCTCAACGCAGATCACGAAGGCGGTACTGACGCACCAGCGCTCCCTGTCGATCCGCGCAAGCACCGGTCTTGGCCTCGGCGGCTTTGAGCGTCTCCTCGGCCTTCCTGAGTTCGGCCGCTGACATGAACGGGTCGTCCATGGCCTTGGCCTTGGCGATACCCTCGAGCCCCTTCACGTGCTCGGCATACGCCTCCGCGCACTGATCGCGGAAGCCACATGTATCCGCGTGGTTACAGCCCAGTGCGCGGAGTGCCTTCAGCTTCGGCGCCTTGTCGCTATTGGGGGCGTCGCGGAGCTCGTCCACCGCGCGGCTCAGGCTCGCGGCTTCGTCGCGCTGCTGCTTCTCGCCGTCGCACGCGGTGACTAGGCTCACCCCCAAGAAAAAAAGCAAGACGCTGCCAGCCCGAGGAGTTGGCAGCGCCTGGAAGGCGGAGGTCGAAATCGTCTACTCCGCGACCTTGGGGGGCGGCCCCATCTGGATTCGCTCGCCGATGTACGCGCCGATCAGGGTGAAGAGCACACCGACCGCGCTCATCAACGCGTACATGAACGCGGGCATGGTCTTCACCGTCTGGTTCCCGAACAGCAGAAACGCTGTCGGCATCGCGATCAGGAACGCCGCCACCACGGGCTCGATGAAGGTCTTTCCTGGAGAGATGAGTCCAACCAGCATGCCACCCACGAACCAAACCGGGATCGCCACGACCATGCCGGCGGAGCCCTCGAAGTCCAGCATCGGCACCACGATGGGCAGCCCGACGACGAGCGCCGCCGTCAACACGCCCATGATCACCAGCGAGACCCCAAACCACATCAGGCTGAAGCCCTCTTGCTGATAGCGCCGCTCGAGCTCTTCCTGACGGGAGAGCGTGCGCTTGATGTCCTCGATCTTCGCTCCGCAGGAAACACAGCGGTTGTTGGGCAGCGGAGTGGCGTTCTTGAAGCCACAGGACGGGCAGATGATGTGCTTCGGCTGAGCCATGTCCCTCCTCGACGGGTCGGATTGAGAGCCTATCCTAGAGCACCTCGCAATCCAATCTCGTGGCCTGGAAAGCACCGACGAACGGCCGAAACACGCGCATACGTAAGTCCAGGAACTCCGCGGGCGACCGGTTGTCCGAGCGACCCACACCAACGTTCCCCGGCCCTCTGGCTTGGCGCTCGCTTCTCCAGCACCGCCGCGCTTCGCAGGCTCGTGGAATGGTTTAGACTGAGCGAAGCACACGTGAGCGCAGAGGAAACGGTATCAACGGGGCTCGAGCTCGGACTCTCGAGGGATCCCGATCTGGAGGCGCTGCCCGAACCGCGGCGGCCGGGCCGACGGCTCACCCTCGTCACGATGAGCGTGACGCTGGTGCTCTCCCTGGTCATGGCTTACGCGCTGCGCGGTCAGGCAGCCTACGCGATGGTGACTGGCGCCCCACGGGACCTTGGGTACCTGACGGACGTTCAGCTGAGTCCGCAGCTCGCGAACCAGTACGTGCGTGGAGAGGCGCTGCTGGCCAGCGACAGCGCCGTCCGCTACTCGCGGCCACTCGAGAGCGACTCCTATCGCCTGGCCCACGTCGCGGGTAACGACCGCATCTGGGTCGAGGTGCGAGTGCCCGAGGGCCTCGAGGGCCCGCACTTCGTACCCCCTTCGTCCTTCGTTGGTCGCTTGGTTCCCATCGAGCGCTCGGGACTGAGCCACGACGATCTCGACCGCGCCGTCGCCTCCAGTGGGGGCACGATGCCCAGGGACGCCTGGCTGCTGATGGATGGGCACGCGCCCGGTGGATCCCGCTGGGCCGTGGGCCTGACGCTGCTCTTCGTGGCCTTCGCGGGCTTCAACGCGTTCGGCCTCTACCGCCTGTGGCGGCCGGCAAGGGATTCTGCCTGAGGCGCCTCGGCGCTCGGCGCGCGCATTTGTCCCTCGAAATCGCCGCCGCTTTCGGGCACACCAACCGCCGCAATGGCCCGACCGAGTGTTCTCATAGTCGGCGGCGGCCTCATGGGCTGCGCGTCGGCGTGGCAACTCGCCAAGCGCGGTTGCTCCGTGGTCGTGCTGGAGCGCAGCATCCCTGGGGCCGAAGCCTCGAGCGCCGCGGCGGGGATCCTCGGGGGACAGGTGGAGTCTCACGAGCTCGACGCGATGACGGAGCTGTGCCTGCAGAGCCGCTCGCTGTACCCGGCCTGGGCGAAGGGGCTCGCCAGGGCCACGGGTATCGACATCGAGCTGCGCCCGAGCGGCACCATGCGCGTCGCCTTCGGAAAGGAGCGCCTGGATCAGCTCAAGCGACAGTTCGGCTGGCAGAGGCGACACCTGGGCGCTGCGTTTCTGGGCAAGCGCGCCCTGCGCACGCTCGAGCCCAGGCTGAGTCAGTCCCTCGCGGGCGCGGTCGATTTCCCTGAGGATTCACGAGTCGACCCGCGCAAGCTGTTCCGCGCATTGCAGCTCGCGGCGCAGAGCGCCGGCGCGACGTTTCGCAGCGGTAGCTATGTCCAAGCGCTGGACATCGACGACACGAGTCAACGGGTGCGCGGCGTGGTCCTCGAGGGGGGCACACGGCTCGCGGCGGAGCGGGTGGTGCTCGCAGCGGGTAGCTGGTCGACGCTGATCCCAGGTGTACCCCTGCCGCGCCCCAGCATCGTCCCCGCGCGCGGCCAGGTACTCGAGCTGACGTGTCGCACGCCGCCCCTGACCCGCATCGTCTTTGGGCCGCGTTGCTATTTGGTGCCTCGGGACGACGGGCGGGTGCTGGTGGGGTCGACCCTCGAGTTCGTCGGCTACGAGAAGCGGGTCACTGCCAAGGCAGTGCGCGAGCTACTCGACGCGGCCATCGACCTCTGCCCAGCGCTCGCCGACGCGGAGCTCAGCGACAGCTGGTCGAACTTCCGTCCCTACACTCCCGACCACTGGCCGATCCTCGGAGACTGCGCGGTGGACGGCTTGGTGCTAGCCACCGGGCATTACCGCAACGGGATCTTGCTCGCGCCAATCACCGCGGAAATCGTGACTCGCTGCGTGCTGGGCCAAGAGCCGCGTGCGAACATCGCAGCCTTCTCCGCACGGCGCGTGGCCGTGCAATCCTGACCGGGACAGACACCTCCTGCCAATGGAGCCTACGAACATGAGCGTCACCTACAAGCAGAGCGGCGTGGACATCGAAGCTGGGGACGAGCTGGTTCGCCGCATCAAGCCGCTGGCGCTCGCCACGCGTATCCCCGAGGTCGTGGACGACGTCGGCGGCTTCGCGGGCATGGTGCGCTTGCCCGCCGACATCCAGGACCCGCTGCTGGTCAGCGGTACAGACGGAGTGGGCACCAAGCTGAAGCTCGCCTTCGCAACCCACAAGCACGACACCGTGGGCCAGGACCTCGTGGCGATGTGCGTGAACGACGTGATCACCACTGGCGCCCGCCCGCTGTATTTCCTCGACTACTTCGGCTGTGGCAAGCTCGAAGTCGACGTCGCCGAACAGGTGGTCAGCGGCATCGCGCATGGCTGCAAGCTCGCCGGGCGCGCGCTGATCGGCGGTGAGACGGCGGAACTCCCGAGCATGTATCCGCCCGGCGAGTACGATCTGGCTGGCTTCGCCGTCGGGGTCGTCTCCGCGTCGAAGGTGCTCGGCGCCCGCCGGGTAAAGCACGGGGACGCGCTTATCGCCATCGCTTCCTCGGGGATTCATTCCAACGGCTACTCACTCGCGCGCCGCGTGCTGGAAGAGGAGATGGGCCTGAAGCTCGGCGAAGAGATCCCCGAGCTGGGCGTGCTGCTTGGCGAAGCGCTCCTGACCCCGACGCGCATCTACGCCCGCTCGGTGCGAGCGCTGAACGAGAAGCTGGACGGTGCGCTGCACGCGCTGTGTCACGTCACGGGTGGAGGCCTGGTCGGCAACCTGCCCCGTATCCTCCCCGAGGGCAGCGTCGCCAAGGTGCGTCTCGATCACGAGCGACACGCGCTCTTCGACCTGATCCAGCGGGGAGGCCCGGTGGACGAGGACGAGATGCGCAAGACCTTCAACCTGGGCATCGGTATGGTCGCCGTCGTGGATGAAGGTGCTGCTGACCTCGCGCTCTCGACGCTCGAATCCGCAGGGGAACGAGCGTGGCGACTCGGGCGAGTGGAGGTGGAGGGCGACCGCGAACCCAGCGTCGAAGTCCTGGAGTCATGACGCTGCGAGTCGGGGTACTGGTGTCTGGCCGAGGTTCGAACCTGCAGGCCATCCTCGATGCACGCAGAGGCGGCAGGCTCGACGTCGACGTACGTCTGGTGCTCTCCAATCGGCCCAACGCGCCTGCGCTGGAGCGCGCAGAGTCCGCTGGTGTGCCGACACGGGTGCTGGATCACGAACGGTTCCCCAGCCGTGAGGCGTTCGATCGCGAGCTGGTCGAGAACCTGCGCAGCGCTGGGGTGGATTGGGTGGTGCTGGCCGGGTTCATGCGTCTCCTGACGCCGCACTTCGTCGAGTCGTTCCGCGACCGAATCGTCAACGTGCACCCATCGCTCCTGCCAGCCTTTCCTGGCGTGCGTGCACAGGCGCAGGCCCTCGAGTATGGAGTGCGGGTGACGGGTTGCACGGTTCACTTCGTCGATCACGGCACTGACACCGGGCCGATCATCGATCAGCGCGCCATCTCGGTAGCACCGGGCGAGACGCTGGAGAGCCTCGAAGCGCGGCTTCTGGAGCAGGAGCACGCGCTGTTGGTCGAGGTGCTGCAGCGCATCGCTCAGGGTGGCGTGGAGCTCGACGCGGCCAGCGACGGTCGGCGGAGGGTGCGTTTTTCGTGACGCCGACCCGCTACTACGACGTGGTCGTGCTCGGCCGCTCCATTGGCTGCCTGGCGACCGCAGCGCTGCTCGCGAGGCGCGACTTCCGCGTGTTGATCCTCGGACAGGGCAGCAAGCCTGCGACCTACGACTTCGAGGGCTTTCCCCTGCGTCGCCGCACGTTCACCCTGCTCGCAGCCGCCTCTCCGGTGTGGCTGCGGATCCTGCAAGAACTCGCGCAGGCCACCACGTTCAAGCGCAGGACGAGGCAGCTCGATCCGATGTTCGCGGTCTTGTCACCCGAGCGTACCGTCGAGATCCCCCCAGAGTCCGAGCTCTTCGCCCGGGAGATCGAGCGCGAGTTCCCGGAAGTGCGCCAGCTCGTGGACGAACTCTACGCCAACTTCTCCGAGTACAACGCCGCCATCGACGCTGCCTTCGAGCGCGATGCGGTCTGGCCTCCGGGCACCTTCTGGGAGCGCTTCGAGACCAACCGGGTGGTGCGGGACCTACCGCTGGTGTCGGGGGAGACCGCGCAAGATCTGCTCGCGAAGTTCCCTACCGGCCACGCCTACCGTGAGGTAACGACGATTCCTGCGGGGTTCGCGACCGACCTGGCAGTGCCGGGCGAGCAGCTCCCCCCACTTGCGCTCGCGAGGCTCCATGGCGCCTGGACTCGCGGCGTGCACGCGCTGCCGGGCGGCGAGAGCGAGCTCGAGAGCTTCTTCCTGGATCGCATCCGCGCGCACGGCGGCGAGTACAGGCTGGGGCAACGCGCCCAAGAGCTGGTGGTGCGTCGGGGCCAGGTGGTCGGCGTGCTCGAAGACGGCGAAGAGGAACCAGTCGGCACCGGCTCCGTGGTCAGCGATCTGTCGGGAGAGGCGGTGGCCGACCTGGCTGGTGGCGAGGGCATCACCAGCCGCGCGCGCAAGGACTGGCCCAGACTCAGCGTCAACGCGGGCCGCTTCGTCGTCACCCTGTGCGTTCCGTCGCGGGCGCTCCCCAAGCAGCTTCCGACGGAGTCCTTTCTGCTTCCGCAAGGCAACTCTCGAGAGCAAGCTGGACCAAAGAACCCCCGACGCCCCGTGGTTCACCTTCAACGAGGGCCGCGCTTCAATCGCGAGCTCCAGCGGGACACGGAGCCACTCGAGGTGTTGACCGCGGAGACCATCCTGCCAAGCCGGGGCTCGCTCACCCTGCTCGAGGCGCGCGAAGCGGTGCTCTCGACGCTCCGCACCCACCTCCCCTTCGCCGAGGAGCACGCGCTGGTCGTGGACTCCCCGCACGATGGCCTCCCACTCTGGGAAATGCGCAATCGACGCCGACACGAGATTGACCGGATTCACCTACCCGGCGGCGTCGCGGGGCCCGAACCCATGGAGTACCTGTGGTCAGTGGACACACCCGGCTTCCTCGAGCTGGGAGGTGAGCCGATTCGTGGACCGATCCCTGGAACCTATCTGGTGGGTCGGACCGTGCTCCCCGCTCTGGGCCAGGAGGGCTCCCTGCTCGCCGCCTGGGGAGCGGTCCGTGCGATCACGCGCAAGGATCGCACACGGCAGAAGATGCGACGCCAGATGTGGAGCAAGATCGAGACGACCTAGCGGGCGCCCACGGGAGCGACGAGATTACCCCTCGTCACTCGCCCGGCGGCGGGGTAAATGTCGAGAAAATGCGTGTTCTAGCTCGAGCCCTTGCCTGCCTTGTCTTCACGCTGACGCTGTTGTCGTCTCATAGCGCCCTCGCCCAGTCGAAGGCTGAGAAGCAACTCGTGCAGGTGCTGACGCTCTACAGCGACACCGCCTACGAACAAGCAGAGGCGCTGAGCATCGCTCTGAAGCGGGCTGTCGATCGCTCCGGCGGTTGGACGCTCGGCAAGGGCGACTTCTCCCTGGAGGTGCTCACGGCGGCGCTCGGGTGCAAGACGACGCCCGATGAAGCGTGCCTACAGAAGATCTCGGAGCGAGTGAAGTCGAAGCACTTCGTGTGGGGCTCGCTGGAGAAGCAGGGCAAGGACGTCGTCGGCACGCTGCATCTCTACGACGGCGAAGGCGGCAAGGAGACTCAGGTCAAGTACTCCGAGAACCTCTCCGACGCGTCCGACGAGACGCTGTTGCAGATCGCAGAGGTGGCCTTCGCCGATCTCGTGGGTACTGCCCCAGGGAAACTGGTCATCGTGTCCAAGCAAGCAAAGACGGTGAGCGTGGACGGCGCCGCCCCAACGAGCTTCGTCAGCGGGCGCGCGGAGCTGACGCTGCCCGGTGGCGAGCACACGATCGTGCTTCGCGCTCCCGGGTTCGGCGACGAGAGCCGAGACATAACGGTCGTGCAGGGCCAGAGCGCCGAGCTGGAGATCGCCATGCGCGGTACCGCGGCCGCGGTCGACGGCGGGGGTGAAGTGGGCTTCGACACTGGCAAGCCGATGAACACCAAGAAGGTGATTGGTATAGCCGGAATGGGTGTCGGCGCGGCGCTGTTGGTCGGCGCCGTCTACTCGGCAATCAAGGTCAACTCCATCAACAACGACGACGGCTTCGATCGCTACCGCAACTCGGTGAGTGAAGGCGAAGACGTGTGTGACTCTGCGGACGCCGGCAAGACCTTCGTGGGCGCGCCGGATCCCAGCGAGATCTCCGACCAGTGCTCCAGCGCGAGCACCTTCCAGACGCTTCAGTTCGTGTTTGCGGGCGCGGGCGCGGTGATTGGTGGCGTGGGTGCCTATCTGTTCCTGACCGCAGACGACGAGCCCCATACGGCATCCTACGCACCGCGCTTCGACACCGCCGTTGGACCCCGCGGTGGGCGCTTCCGCGTGACCCTCAGCTTCTGAGGCGAGGCAGGGACCGTCATCGACCATGTCCAAGCAAGGAGTTCTCGCCTGAGCGTACGGATCATCGGGGGTGAGTTCCGCGGGCGGCCGCTGCGGACGCCTGCAGGGCTCACGACACGGCCCACCGCAGCTCGAGTTCGCGAAGCCCTGTTCGATATCCTCGGGGATATAAGCGGGTCGAACGTCGCCGATCTGTGCGCGGGTAGCGGCGCGCTGGGCATCGAAGCGCTGAGTCGCGGCGCGCGACACGCCAGCTTCGTGGACCCGGATCGTGGCGCCTTGGACGCCATCCGCCACAACCTCGAGACGCTGCGAGTCAGCGAGCGCGCCACGCTGCTCCCCCTCAGGGTGGAGCGCGCCCGGAAGGCGCTATTGCGCCAGGCGCCGTTCGACCTGGTGCTTTGCGATCCACCGTGGCCCATCGCCGAGCGCGTCGCAGAGACGCTGGGCGAGCTCCTGGACCGAGAGCTGCTGAACTCCAAGGCGATAGTCGTGATTGGTCACCGAGGCGACCGACCCCTTCGTTCGGCCCCCCCGAGCCAGCTCGTTCCCGGTCAGCGACGCGTCTGGGGAGACTCGGGGTTAAGCTGGTTCGCGCCACGACCGTCAACCGACACCACGATGGCGCCCTAGTCGAACCGCGCTCCGCCGGGCGTCCGCTGCCGCGCGGGCGAGACCAAACGCAGGGCTCTGGGCGACCAGCCTTCGATGCCTGGAAACTGACCGAAACCCTTCAAGTTTATTCCGCAGCAAAGTGCCCCGAAGGTTGCCAATTGCTTTGGGTTTCGCGGCTGGGGTCTTGTACGCTCGGGCGCAGTGCCCGGGCACGCGGTTCGAGGCCCATCGCGGATCACCGGTCCGCAATTCGATCGGGTGGTTCCCCAAGGTGGGCACGAGTTGCTCTTGTCGCGCCGACCGAGCGCGAATCCCTCTAGGAGACGTTGATGGCTGATTCGACCCCCACGCCGCCTACCAAGTCCGGAAGCGGCTTCATCGTAGTCACCCTGCTCATGGTGGTGGTCGCAGGTGGCCTGATCTTCTGGAAGTTCTCCGGCAGCGAGGAAGAGGAGACGCCTCCCCCGCCGCCGCCGGTGGCGACGACGACACCGAAGCCGGTGCTGGAGGCGCCGCCGCCGCCCCCACCAAAGATCGAGGACGCAGGTCCAGACGTGGAGAAGAAGACCGCCACCAAGACACCCGTGAAGGGTGGCGGCGGCGGCGGGTGCGCCGGCCCATGCAAGGGCACGGTCACCCCGGCGCTGCGCTCGGCGCTCGCAGGCCGCGCCGCGTCCGCTCGCCGCTGCTACGAACGCATGCTCCGCGCCAACTCCGGACTCTCGGGGACGGTGATGGCGCAGGTACGAGTGGGTCCCACCGGTCAGGCCTGCAGCGTGAGCATCACGCAGGATTTCGGCGGTGTGGGCGCGAGCTGCGTGGCTCCCGCGTTGCGCAGCGGAGGTCTGCCGGCACCTGCTGGTGGCTGCGTGGACGTCGCAGTTCCGGTCAGCTTCAAGCCCAACACAGGCGGCTGACGGCCCTCCCCCTCACGGCAGCGGAGTTGACAGAGCGCCCCGGATGGAGTTCCGTGGCGAGAGGAAGTTCCTATGCGCTGGATTGTCTTGCTTGCTGCGTGTGTCGCTCCTGGCTTCAGCCTGATCGGCTGCTCGGGTGACGGGGCCACCCCGAACTGCTCGGAAGCGCCGCTCTACCACAACCGCTACACCGACGACGACCGCACCGCGTACGGCGCCGCCGGCTCTGCCCCGCATATCCAGAATCCGGAGAACGCGTCCCAACCGGACCAGACGAACCTGATCAAGGAAAACTGCGTGACGGGCGCTGACGACACGGGGCTTGGCCAAACCACCAGCGGCGGCACCGGCAACACCAGCGGCGGCACCGGCAACACCAGCGGCACCGCGGGAAGTGGCGGCACGACCGGCGGCACGGGCGGCACCAACTGAGCCCGACGTTTTCCCGCGCGGGGTTGGTTCTTGCCGAAACCGCTTCCCCAGGGAAACAACTGAGCGCGCAAGCCTATGACGAGCGATGAGTCGGGGGAAGCCTCGGCGGTCCAGCGCCTCGACGAAAAGAGCCTCGAGCCGCGGATCCCAAAGCGTGCCAATGGCATCCTGTTGACGCTCGCGTACGACGGCCACCTCTTCCACGGGATCGCTCGCCAACAAGGGCTGCGCACCGTGGCCGGCGAGGTAGACGGCGCCATTGCCGCGATGGACCCACGGGCGACCCCACTCCGAGTATGTAGCCGCACGGATAAGGGCGTACACGCTCGTGGTCAGCTCGCCTGCTTCGATACGGACAAGGACATCAACCCGCGGGGCTGGCTGCTCGGCCTCGCCCAGCACCTGCCCGACGAGATCTCGGTGGTGCGCGTGGCGAAGGTGGCAGCCGGCCTGGAACCGAGCTTGCTGGCGACTCGCAAGTGGTACCGCTACGTGTTGGTCTGCTCGGACGCCCGTGACCCGTTCTGGGAGCGACGGGCCTGGCGTCACTACGCGCGTCTGGACCTCGAGTCGATGCGTGATGAGGCAGCGGACCTGCTGGGCGAGCACGACTTCGCCGCCTTCCGCGGGGCGAAAGACGAGCGCACCGAGACGGTGCGCAGAATTCTTCGCGCCACTCTCCAGCCCAGCCGCGACGACCCCCGCGTCCTCTACTTCGACATCGAGGGGAACCGCTTCATGTACAACATGGTCCGCATCATCGTGGGGACTCTGGTCGACGTGGGGCGTGGCCGCCTGGCGCGGGGTGCTGTAAAACGGGCTCTGGTGAGCCTGGATCGCAACGACCTCGGGATGACCGCTCCCCCCGACGGGCTCTACCTGCAGGAGGTCGAGTTGAATGCTGCTCTGGAAAACGTGTGGCCTTCCTCGGGAGCGCTCCTGAGCGGACCGGACTGCGCAACTTGATCGCTGCGTGTTCCCCTTCGCGGCACGCCACTGCTGGTCAATCCACTCAGCCATTGGATTGACCACTTGGGCTCTGCACGTTGATTGACTGATCCGATCCTCGCCGCTAGCTTCCGAGCGCCGTTTGCAACGAATTCGTGGCGTTTGTTCGTCTCCGACTTCGCAGCGCCGAGGTGGGTCTCGGCGAGCCGGCGGACGTTGCATCACGGATCGTTTCAGGGAGTCTCCCATGAGCTTTAAGGACAAGATTGTCGACCGTGGCCGCAAGGTGGCCACCAGCCCCGCGATGATGCGCTTCATCTCCGATGATCGCGTGATGAAGGCGGCCGAAGGAGTGATGGACGCGCGGGGTCGCTTCGCGGCGGCGTGGGACATCCTGAAGAACGGTCACGGCCTGCCCAACATCGACCCGGCACTGGACGAGCACCCCAGTGACAACGGGATCAACGGCCACAAGAACGGCCATGGAAAGAACGGCCACAAGAACGGCAACGGCGTGCGCGTCGCCGTGAGTAGCGGCGTGACCGTGAAGGGCTCCGACGACCTCGGTGAGTCGATGAAGGAGCGCTCGAGCCTCGCCAGCATCGGCGGGCGCGACGTCTTCGAGAAGGCCTACAAGTTCACGGCAGCGGACAACGCCCGGAAGATGGGCATGTACCCGTTCTTCCGCCCCCTCGATTTCAACGACGGCCCGGAAGCCGAGATCGACGGCAAGCGCGTGGTGATGTTCGGCTCGAACAACTACCTCGGGCTGACCACGCATCCCAAGGTCCGCGAGGCAGCGCAAGCGGCCATCGATCGCTTCGGAACCAGCATGACGGGCTCGCGCCTCGTGAACGGCTCGATGAAGCTCCACGAGGAGTTCGAGGAGAAGCTCGCCGCGTGGTTCGGCACGGAAGCAGCGCTCGTCTTCACCACCGGGTACCAGGTGAACATCGCGAGCCTCTCAGCACTGCTCAGCAACAAGAGCAGCGTCGCGGTGATCGATCGCAACGTGCACGCCTCGCTGTATGACGGCGTCCGCTTGGGGCAGTCCGCTGGCGCGCGCATGGTCCGCTACCGGCACAACGACGCGAAGTCTCTCGACGATCGGCTGAGCAAGCTGGAAGACAGCGAGGGCGCGCTGGTGATCACCGACGGTGTGTTCAGCGCCGAAGGTGAGATCGCGCACCTCGACGAGATCGTGCCGATCGTGAAGAAGCACGGTGCGCGCCTGTTCGTCGACGACGCCCACGCACTCGGCGTGATCGGGCCTGAGGGCAAGGGCACGGCGGCGCACTTCGGCTTGATGGATCAGGTCGACCTGGTGGGCGGCACGTTCTCGAAGTCCTTGGCGAGCATCGGCGGCTGGCTGGTTGGCGAGCGCAAGGTGCTCGACTACATCCGTCACTTCGCCCCGTCGTTCATGTTCGCCGCCTCCGCGGCGCCGCCCAGCGTGGCGGCTGCGATGGCGGCCTTCGACATGATGCGTGAGGAACCCTGGCGCATCGCCAAGCTGCGCGAGAACTTCACCTACATGAAGAACGAGCTGGAGAAGATGGGCTTCGAGCTGGGCAAGACGGAGACAGCGGTCATCCCGATCTACATCCGTCAGGATCTCCGCACGCTCATGATGTGGCGCGAGCTCCTCGAAGAGCACGGGATCTACACCAACCCGTTCATCTCGCCCGGCGTTCCTCCCAAGCACGCGATGCTGCGCACAAGCTACATGGCGACCCATGAGCGTGAGCACCTCGATCGCGGCCTGGAGGCCTTCCGCGCCGTCGGGAAGAAGTACGGCGTGATCAGCTGATACCGGCGGATACATCTCATGGAGGGCGGTCGTCGCAGGCGACCGCCTTCTGTCGTTTTGTGGCGCCGCCTCGACGACTCTCGGGTTTGGGGGTGAGGTGCGCCGGACTTCGCTTGCAGCGTTGACAGCGCCGGCTCTGCGGTGTTCGCTGCGCCGCGATGGCTGTGGAAATCCGCGAGACGCCGATCGGCGGAAACCTGAAAGACTTCCTCAACGTGGTGGATCACATCTACCGCGATGACCCGCAGTACGTGCGGCCGCTGAACATGGAGATCAAGGATCGCCTGAGCCTGAAGAATCCGTTCTTCGAGCACGGTGAAGCGGTGATCTTCACGGCCTATCGCAGCGGCTTCTGCGTGGGGCGCTGCACGGCATCCATCGATCGCGAACACCTGAGTCGCTACAACGACGACACCGGCTTCTTTGGATTCCTCGACACCATCGACGACCAGGAGGTCGCGACGGCCTTGCTGGACAACGCTCGCCGCTGGCTCGCGGATCGAGGGATGAAGCGCGTTCGCGGACCCCAAAGCCTGTGCATCAACGAAGAGATCGGCAACCTCGTCGACGGCTTCGACACGCCGCCGATGATCATGATGACGCACCACCGCCCCTATCAGGACGCGCTGATCAAGGGCGCCGGCTTCGAGAAGGTCAAGGACCTCTACGCCTGGCGCTACACCGTCGGTGAGGTGCCGAGAAGGGCCCGCAAGGCCCAGGCGGACGTCGAGGCAATGCCGGAGGTGCGAACCCGCACCGTGGACATGAAGAACCTCGAGGGCGATGTCCGTACGATCATGGACATCTACAACGACGCCTGGAGCGAGAACTGGGGCTTCGTTCCGCTGACGGAGAAGGAGCTGTCGAAGATGGCCTCCGACATGAAGCTCATCCTGATCCCGAAGCTCGCCTACATCACGGAAATCGACGGCGAGGCGGCGGCCGTGGCCTTGGCATTGCCCAACATCAACGCCATGATCCAGGATCTGAACGGTTCGCTTTTCCCCACGGGAATTGCGAAGCTCCTCTACCGACTGAAGGTCAAGGGGCCGACCCAGGCGCGCCTGATCATCCTGGGGATCCGCAAGAAATACCGTCACGTGCGCAAGTACGCGCCACTCAGCACCTACCTCTACGCCAGGATGAACGACGCAGCGAAGGAGCTGGGAGTCGAGTGGGGCGAGCTCTCGTGGACCCTCGAGGACAACGGTCCGGTGAACGTCGGGATCAAGTTCATGGGCGGCAAGATCTACAAGCGCTACCGCATGTACGAGCGCGAAATCTGAGGGACAACGATCATGAAGATTCTGCTCACCGGAGGTTCGGGTTTTCTCGGCTCACACATCGCCGAGCAGCTCACGCAACAGGGCCACACCGTGCGCGCGCTCGTACGCAAGTCGAGCAACAAGAGCTTCCTCGAGAAGCTGGGTGGCATCGAGTTCGCGGACGGCGCCATCAGCGACGTTCCCAGTCTCGAGCGCGCGGTCGACGGAGTCGATGCCGTGATTCACTCCGCAGGGCTGGTGAAAGCCAAGAAGCCAGAGGAGTTCCACCGCACCAACTGCGGCGGCACCGTGAACCTGCTCGACGCCGCGCTGAAGCACAAGGAGCGCATCAAGCGCTTCGTCCTCGTGAGCAGCCTCGCGGCCGTGGGTCCCAGCGACGATGGCAGCCCGGTCGACCCCGACAACGCGCCGGGGCCGGTTACACACTATGGGCGCAGCAAGCTTGCGGCCGAGCACGCCGTCCGCGCGAAGAAGGACGAGCTGCCCGTCACGATCATCCGTCCGCCTGCCATCTACGGCCCGCGAGATCAGGAGATCCTCGCCTTCTTCAAGGCCGTGAAGGCGCGAGTGCTACCGTACTTCGGCACCACCGAGAACCGCGTCAGCATGATCTACGGCGCAGACGCGGCGGCGGCATGTATCCGTGCGGTATTTGCGGATACGCCGAGCGGAGAAGCGTTCTTCGTGGAAGATGGCCGCGCCTACAAGTTCTCGGACATGGTGGAGCAGGTGGAGCAGGCGCTCGGCAAGCGCGCCTGGCTCCGCTTCCCCATCCCTCGCCCCATCATGACCACGGCCGCGCTCGGCAGTGAACTCTACGGCAAGGTGGCGAACAAGCCGGTGATGCTCACCCGCGACAAGCTCAACGAGCTGTTCGCGCCTCACTGGGTGTGCAGCGCGGAACGGACCAAGCAGGCGCTCGACTGGGAGCCACAGGTGCTCTTCGATGAGGGTGCGCGCATCACCGCCGACTGGTATCGCGACGCGGGTTGGCTCTAGTCGATGAGCGCCGCGCCCGTTCGACGACTGGACTTCGCACTCAAGGGCGAGGTCGCCCCTGGCTTCGACGCGGTTCGCGCCGTCCTGGATGAGAGCTTCCAGAGCGGCGAGGAATGGGGCGCGGCCCTCTGCGTTTCGCAAGCTGGCCGCGTCGTGGTCGACCTGTGGGGCGGCGCGCGGGATCGCGAACGCCAGATCCCGTGGCAGCCCGATACGCTGAGCACCGGGTTCTCGAGCACCAAGGGCCTGGTGGCGCTGTGCTTCCTGATGCTCGCGGATCGCGGCAGGCTCGACTACGACGCGCCGGTCGCGAGCTACTGGCCAGAGTTCGCTCAGCGCGGCAAGGCCGAGATCAGCGTCCGCTGCTTGCTCAACCACCGAGCCGGGCTGATCGGCGTCTCGACTCCGATCACGCTCGAGCTGATCGAGAACCAGCCCGAGCGCGTCTCCGAAATCCTCGCGGAACAGGTGCCTAGCTGGATACCCGACACGAATCAGGGCTACCATGGCGTCACCTATGGCCTGTACGCCCAGGAGCTGTTCAAGCGCGTCCAGGGCGAGAGCCTGGGCAGCTTCATGCGGCGCGAGATCGCGGAGCCGCTAGGCGCCGACGTCTACCTGGGGCTCCCCGAGGACCTGGAGTCGCGAGTCGCGAGGAACTACGCCGCGACCACTCGAGAACGCGTGTTTCACATCGTGCCTCAGCTGCTCTTGAGCACCAACGAGGGACGCGTGTTTCGTCAGGTCGTCTCCGGCGGTGACGCCGCGCGCGCGTTCGCCCATCCAGCAGAGCTTGGACCCCGCGGCATCGACAACTTCAACTCACGCCGGGTCCACGCCCTCGAGCTGCCCTGGGCCAACGCCTTGCTGAGCGCGCGCGGCCTGTGCCGCGTCTACACGGCGCTCGCGCTTGGAGGCGCCGTCGACGGCGTGCGGCTCGTGAAGGCGGAGACCATCGGCCCCGTGCTCGAGCGCCAGTCATGGTCGGCGCAGGATCGCGTGCTGCGCAAGCCACTCGGCTGGAGCCAGGGTTTCCTCAAGGAAGAACTCGGCATGTTCTCGCCGAACCAGACCAGCTTCGGACACCCTGGCGCAGGTGGTTCGATGGGCTGGTGTGACCCGGAGAACCAGCTCGCCATCGCCTACGTGACCAACAAGATGGCCTACCACATCCGCTCCCCACGGGCGCGGCGCCTCAGCCATACGATCTACGAGTGTTTGCAAGGCGGAGCTCGGTCTTAGGCACTGGGCTTCTCACCCCCGCAGGCTCCAGCGGACCCAGTCTGCGCGGACGGGACCGCTGTCGTGGATCTCCACGCGTCTTCGCCGTTCAGTTGCACGAGCGCACCCAGGTCAGGACGTCCTTCACGGAAACGACGCGAACTTCGGGCTTACTCAGCGCGTAGTCGAGAAACTCCTCGATGGCTTCCTGGCGTTCCTGGCTGTCGGCGTTCTCCGGCGCCGTGTACTTGCTCGAGTAGTAGTCAGTGTGGGCGCCCAGCATGAACGGGGCACGGTTGCCCTGCAGTCGCAGATCCAGACTGTATTTCAGTGTGGCAACGAATTCTGCCTTCGTGAGCTTGAAGGAGACCCAGAGGTTGTAGTCGAAGCCGGTGATCTTTCCGCTGTCCACGTCGAACCAAGACTGGAGCGCGTGGAGCTTCGTGCGCAAGCCGGGCTGAATGCCGTACTGCCCGGCCACTGAATCAGGAGGCACCACCAAGGGATACACCGGCATCTCCCACAGCCCGGGATGGGCCCTGAGAGGCTCTGCCTTGGTGCCCCACTCGACGAGCAGGTCGTGCGCGGGGCTGCCGCTATCCAGGGTGAACGGCCAGTTGAAGTTGGTGCCGTCTTGCTCTGGCTGCCACCCCTCTTCGATGCTGGTGTCGTACCAGACGTCGTGCTGTTTCAACACGTCGAAGAGCGCGTCGCTGTACTCGAGGAAGGGCGTACGGAACCCAACGATGTCACCCGACGGCACCCCGATGCCCGCTTCCGGATCGGGAGAGAAGTCGTCCTCGTTCGGGTCGAAGGGAGCCGTCAACAGATCGAGGGGTAGCGTCACCTCGGCGTCCCAGCGCGTCGCGTCGAAGCCCGATCCATGATCATGCTTATCCGTATGGATACCGATCTCGTGTCCCGCTTCGTAGGCCTGGCGCCAGGCCCGCTTGACGAAGGTCGGGCTCTCGCTCATCCACGTGTTGCCATACACCGATGTCAGGTAGAAGGTGTTGTGAATCGGTGTCCCGTCGGCGTGACGGCGCGCGGCGAGCATCTTCACGGCCCAGGCCATCGCCCCCGTCCCGGCGCTGCCCTCGAGGCCGGAGTAGCCATTGTCGTCCCAGCCGATGGTCACGAACATCGGGACCTGACTTGGAGATCGACCGCCCGGGGGAGCCTGGGAGGGGGGCACGTGGTCGCTGAAGTCATAGCTGGTGGCGTCAATCGGCGCACAGCCTTCGAGCGCGCCCGTACCGCCACCAGATTGCCCTGCGGAACCGCTGCCCCCCTGAGCGCCGCTGCCGCCCTGAGCGCCGCTGCCCCCCTGAGCGCCGCTGCCAGCCTGAGCGCCGCTGCCAGCCTGAGCGCCGCTGCCAGCCTGAGCGCCGCTGCCAGCCTGAGCGCCACTGCCCCCCTGAGCGCCGCTGCCAGCCTGAGCGCCGCTGCTGTCCGCTCCGGAATCCGCGGAGCAGCCTGCGAAGGCCAGGGCCAACGCGAGCAGGCACCTCCGCGTCCTCGAGGAGCGGACGAAGCTGCCGTGACCACCCGACCCACTCGCGCCTTGAGCCGGCTCGACGCCGTGCTGACGACGCGACGCGGCCTTCCGGATCCGGTGGATCCGCGGCTTGGGATCCAGGAGATCCCGCGCGGCCGCGCCGGGCGCCGACGCCGCAAGCGACGACTGGCCTTCCAGGCTCGATTCAAGGGGTTTCGCGCTGGGAGCGCAGCTCTGGGAGCGAAGCATCTGGGACATGCTCGAGCCCTGAGCAAGAGCCAGGCCAGGCGTCCCCGCTGAGAGCTCTCGACACCTGAGCGAGCCTGCGCCAGCCGATCGCCTCAGCGCCCAAAGCGATAGAACGTCGCGCTGGCCACGGCCAGGGCCGTGGGCGCATTCTTCAACGTTTTCCCCATGGATTCGATGGCTTCGGTGTCCACGTAGAGCCCCGGGCCCCAGCCCTCGACGGCCTCCTCATCCTCCGCGGGACGCGTGGCAGTATCGGCGTAGAGCGCGCGACGGAGTGGCTCGCTCGGGTAGGAGACGTGGGCGACCTCGCTCGGTTCGACTTCACCGTCGGGGACCCAACGGCTGCCGTGAGTCAGCACCGCGACGCTGGGGATCTCTGCGTCCTCCAGGGTCGCGCGCACATGCTTCAACACGCTGAACGGGTCGTTGCACTCGTCGCCTTCAGCGAACTCCACGTACAGCGCGTGACCAAGGTAGGTCAGGCGATACCCCTCGGTCGGAGGCTTCTCTTGCAGCGCGGAAACGACAATCTCACGAAAGCGCAAGAAGCGCCCCACGAAGTCGTCGGGCTCGAGGCCGTACTCGTCGTCCTCTATCTCGAAGTATGAGAACCAGAGCCCATACGCGTTTTCATCGATCAGTGACATGAAACCAACCGCTACTCCTTGCTCGGTACCGCGGCGGCGATGGCAGCAAGCGCCGCGCGCGCCTTGTTGCGGGTCTCCTTGGCCTCGAGCGCTGGAACACTGTCAGCTACCAGGCCAGCGCCTGCGGTGACCTCGAAGCGCCCACCGCGCTTCACGACCGTGCGAATGGCGATCGCGAAGTCGAGGTCCGTGCCCCGAGTCACGTAGCCCACGGCGCCACCATAGGCGAAGCGCGGACGCGGCTCGAGTTCACGGATGATCTGCATCGCACGCACCTTGGGCGCACCGCTCAGCGTACCAGCAGGAAAGGTCGCCCTGAGGACGTCCCATGGGCCCATGCGCTGTTTGAGCTCCCCAACCACCTCGCTGGTGATGTGCATCACGTGGCTGTAGCGTTCGACGCTCATGCGCTGTGGTACCTCGACGCTACCCGCGCGCGCCACACGACCGATGTCGTTGCGCGCAAGATCGATCAGCATGACGTGCTCGGCGATCTCCTTGGGATCCGCCATCATCTCCGCCGCGAGCGCGTCGTCTTCCTCGGGTGTGCGCCCACGACGACGAGTGCCAGCAATCGGTCGCAGCGTGATCTGGTGTCCCTCGACTCGCACCAGGGTCTCCGGGCTGGCCCCAATCACCGCCACCTCTTCAGCACCGTCGCGCTCGGGCAACTCGAGTAGGTACATGTACGGCGCTGGGGACAGGACGCGCATCGCCCGATACACGTCGAGGGCATCCGCTCCGCGAGCCGGAACGGAGAAGGTGCGGGCGGGCACGACTTGAAAGGCATCTCCCGCGCGGATGTACTCCTTGACCCGCTCGACGGTCTCGCCATAGGCGGCGTCGGAGGTGTCCACGTCTAGATCCCCGGGGATCTGCTGAGGATCGGGGGGAGAGAGAGGAGTCAGCGCGGGCACCTGGCTGAGCTCCTTCACCGCAAGGTCCAGGTCGGCCTCTGATTGAGCGGCGATGGTGGCGGTATGATTCAAGTTGTCGAACACGATCACGGTCGCGTCAGCGAGCAAACGTGCGACCACGGGAGGCGCGCCGGGCCAGGGGTCGACCTTGGTCGCGAAGTGCACGATGTCGTAGGGGATCAGGCCGACGTAGGCGCGAGCGAAGCGCTCCGCGACGTCTGCATCCTCGGCGAAGCCCGTCGGCGCGAGCTGCTTGAGGCGCTCGTATGGATCGACCCCCTGCTCGCCGAACAGGGTGATCACGCGCCGAGGTCGATATCCGAGGATCGAGTAGCGCCCCCAGCGCTCCCCTGGCACCACGCTCTCGAGCAGGAATGACCCGTCGCCAGCGTTGCAGCGCAACGCCGCGTAGGCCCCCACCGGGGTGATACCGTCCACGACCAGCGTGCGGCGGTGGATCCGAGGCGCATCCGAGGACGACTGCTGGGTCATGATGCGGGGAAGGTAGCCGACCGCAAGGCAGCGCGCCCAGCCCTGGATGTCGCAATATTCGGACGTGCCTCCCGGAGCGATTCGCCCCGAGGGGCGCGAGCCGTCAGCAAGTGATTGGTCCCGACGCACGAGGCCAGTAGAGTCACTTGGTGAACTCGACCGGCCTCTCCCCCAGCTCGCGCTACGTTCGCGGGCTCCGCTGCGCGGGCGCGCTGGTGCTTGCCTGTGCGCTCCTGCCCGCCTGCCGTCGGATCAGCAAGCGAACGCTCAAGGACACCGAAGGACGCACGTTCGAAGCCGAGTGCGATCGCAACGGGATCTGCAAGCTGAAGCAAGTGAGTGGAGAGGAAGCTCCAGCGGACAAGCCGCAGTTGACCCTGAGCGCCGAAGCGCGACTGGTCGGCGTGTGCAACGTCGCCGAGGGCGGGACACCGGCCCCGGGCGACTGCCGCGCGCTCGAGTGCAATGGCGACGCGGACTGTCCCCCGGCGATGGGCGAGAAGGACGGCACCTGCGTCAACCACCTCTGCATCTCGCCGACCGGAGAGCAAGGTGTGCCGGACGCCGTGATGATGTGCTTGGCGAGCACCGGCCTTGGACGCACCAAGCCGAAACAGGTCGGCCTCTACGCCATGGCGTTGAACTGCGGGAGCCCCTGCGTCGTCCCCAAGCCGTGCCGCCAGCCCTGACCACGAGCTGAACGCTTGCTCCGTGGCCGCGGGAGCGTCGCGGGAGGAGGAGTGAGGTCGGTGGCGCGAAAATGGCCCGCTTTCCTACGTCGGGGCTACCCTCCGCTCGCCGTGTTGCATAAAAGCGAGACGGCGCCTCACGAGCCCAACGAGTAAGAGTGGTTGTTCGCGCAAGCGGCGCGGATCCAGAAAGCGACGATGGCTGAACGCGAAATCTTGCGACCGAGCGTAGCGCTCGCCGCCTATGTTGAGAGCCTGCTTGAGGGAAGGCGAGCGATCGTGTTCGGCGACTCCAGCTCGGACATCGCCGAGCGGTTGCTCGAGCGTGGAGCTCGGCTGGTTCACGTATACGATCCCGACAGTTCCCGGGTCACCGAAGCGGCGACTCGCAACACCTCGCGCAGCGTCTCCTACGCTCCTCTCGGCGAAGGTGGCCTGGCCGTGCGTGATGGCGCCTTCGACGTGGCCATCGTCGAGGATCTCAGCGCCGAAGCCGATCCGCTGGGATTGCTCCGCAAGGTCAAGCGCTGCCTGGGCCCCCGAGGTGCCGCACTCGTTGCCACGCGGAATCCTGATGTGCGAATCTCGCTGTTGCCCGCCACCGCCCCGGCGAAGCTCAGCTACTACGAACTGTACGACGCGGTGAGCAGCGAGTTCGAGGAAGTCCGCATGCTCGGCCAGACGCCGTTCGTCGCCTACGCGGTGGTTGACTTCGCCCCGGAGAGCGAGCCAACCGTGTCACTCGACAACGGCTACGTCCCGGGCGGCGCGGAGGAACCGGAGTACTTCGTCGCCCTGGCTAGCCAGCGCGAACTCAAGCTCGACGAGTTCGCCGTGATACAGCTCTCCGCGCGAGACGCGCTCACGCAAAGAGGCGGAAACATTTCCACCAGGCAACATGACGCGGTGGTAGCGAGAGAACGCAGCGCCCGCGGTCGCCTGGAGAAGCTGGAGGGCGAGCTCGAGCGCCTGCAGGCTCAGCTCGCCGAGACCCACTCGAACCGCGGGGAACAGGCGGCGAAGCTCGAAGCCGCCAAGAATCAGGCAGCGCAGGCGGCGAAGGAGGCTGCGTCCAAGGACGACGCCGCGCGCGTGCGACGCATCGCCGATCTGGAGCGTGAAATCGACAAGCGCGGACGCTGGATCTCCGAGCTCGAGGCGCGAGCCGCAGCCGCTGACGCACGCGCCGACAGCATCCAGACCGAGTTCGACAAGGCAAGCCGCAAGTGGAGCAGCCTGGCGAGCGAGCTGGACGCGGCGCGACGCGAACTCGAGGTGCTCAGCGAGAGCGGTGCGCATCAGCAACAGCAGGACCGAGAGGCCGGCCGTCTCGAAGGCAAGCTCAAGGAGCTCGAGGCGGAGCGACGCCGAGCCGAGCAACGCGCGGAGCGCGCAGAGCGGGAGCGTACTCAGCTCGAAGACAGGCTGAAGCAGAGCGACGAGCAGCGCGAGGCGGCGCGGGACCGCGCAGGAAGACTCCAGGGTGAACTTCGCCTCGCGGAAACAAAACTGAAGGAAGCCGAGAAGGGACTCGCCGAGGCGACGGTGCTCGGAGCGCGGGAGAGCGCCGAGGAACTGAATCGTCTGGAGCAGGCGCTGCGCGAAAGAGGCGCAGAGGTTCGACGCCTCGAGACCGAGTTGCTGACCGCCGAGCGTATCGGCAAGCAGCTGGTCGCAGAGCTGCTCGACTTGCGAGAGCGTCTGCAGGAGCAAGCAGCCCAGGGGAGTTCAGGATCGCCCAGCGCCGATGAGGCGCACTCTCCCCCCCTTGCCCCACCGCCCCGGGTTCCCCTCGAGGAGTCCCGTGTGGCCGAGATCGCCGAACAGAACGCTCTGCTGCAGGCCGACCTGGAAGCGGCTCGTTGGTCCATCGAAGAGCTCGAAGGCCGGCTTGCCAGCCTGGGAGCCGGAGAATCCGAGGTTCAGCTCTCTCGTCAACTCGCAAGCGCCCGCGCCGAGCTGCAGCGAAAAGCGGCACTGATCGCTCAGCTACAGGCAAACCAGGCATCCTCCGTGTCCGATACCAGCGGCCCGCGTTGACAGAGCGCGATCCCGACTTAGCCTAGGCGGCCGCGTCGCACCGCTGCGCAAGGCGAAGAAGCGGCCTTCCAACCCGAACAGGCGCGGAACCCGACAGCGTCCGCGCTCGAAAGCGTGGCCCCGTGAATCCCCCCATGAGCAAGCGCGACTACTACGAAGTTTTGGGCGTCCAGAAGGACGCTGGCGACGACGAAATCCGCAAAGCGTACAAGAAGCTCGCGGTCAAGTTTCACCCCGACCGAAACCCGGGCAACCCCGAGGCGGAGACGTCGTTCAAGGAAGCGACCGAGGCCTACAGCGTGCTCTCGGACGCGGAGAAGCGCGCTGCCTACGATCGCTTCGGGCACGCTGGCCTGGGCGGCGCTGGCTTCGACTTCCAGGGCGCTGGCATTGGCGACATCTTCAGTCACTTCCAGGATCTGTTCTCGGACTTCTTCGGTGGCGCCGGCGGAGCCGCAGGGCGACGGCGCCCTGCGCGAGGTCAAGACATCCGCGTCGAGACGCGCCTGACGCTCGAGGAGGCCTTCGTTGGATGCAAGAAGGAAGTGAAGGTCCGAGGAGCCGCTCCCTGCGACACCTGCAAGGGCAGCGGCGCCGCAGAAGGCAGCAAGGCAGAGACCTGCCGCCACTGCGGCGGAGCAGGGCAGGTCGCGACCCAGCGTGGCTTCATCATGTTCAGCACGACTTGCCCTTCCTGCCAGGGGCAGGGCCGGGTCATTACGAATCCGTGCGGAGACTGCAAGGGCCAGGGGCAGGTGCTCAAGGAGCGGAAGGTGCTCGTCACCTTCCCCGCCGGCGTGGATTCCGGAGTGAGACTCCGAGTCTCGGGCCAAGGCATGCCAGGGCCGGAGGGGGCGCCATCGGGTGATCTCTACGTCGACGTCGAGGTGGCGCCAGACGAGCGCTGGGAGCGGGATGGCCCCGACTTGCTGGTGCGCGAGGTCATCGCCTTCTCCGAGGCCGCCCTGGGTACGGAGTTGGACGTCGAACTACCCGATCAGAGCACCGTGCAGGTGGAGGTGCCGAAGGGCACCCAGCCAGGAACCGTGCTCACGGTGCGCGGCAAGGGTATCCCGCGACTCGATCGGCGCGCCCGCGGGGATCTCCACATCTTCGTCAACGTAGCAGTCCCGAAGAAGCTCTCTCGCAAGGCCAAGAAGCTGCTGGCGGAGCTGGACGCCGAGCTGACCGGCTGAGCCAATCGGCGCACCGCTAGAGTGGTTCCCCGCGGAACCTGTTGGAGCATGCGCGGTG